>JANYCB010000042.1 GCA_025360485.1 Methylotenera sp.
TTTTTGAAAAATACGTTTAAGATGATTTTTGACTGTGTTAGGGCTAATTGTCAAAATCATACCGATTTCGAAATTGGTTTTGCCAGTTTTAACCCAATTCAAAATTTCATTTTCGCGACCGCTTAATCCGCCAACATTAAACTCTTCAATAACATCAGTCCGCGTATCTGGTGTTTCTAGACTTTCTACACGGCGTAACGCCGCATCAATATGTGGCATTAGCAATCCGAGTACAGAATGCTGCACTTGAAATTCACGCGCTTTATCGAAAAATACATAAATACAATCATTTTTGCCGCGCATATCACGCACACCGTAAACCAGCAATGAATTCATACCTACTAATTTACGAGTAAAGCCAGTTGGTGCTTGTGCGTTGATGCCAGTCGCATCAAAGAAGTTAATCCGAAACCATCTTTCGCCATTATCAACCCAGCGTTGATGCAGATTCGACATGAGATAGTCAAAAACGCCAGGTGCATCAATGAGTTTTTGTGTGCGAATA
Source organism: Methylotenera sp. (assembly GCA_025360485.1). Lineage (GTDB taxonomy): Bacteria > Pseudomonadota > Gammaproteobacteria > Burkholderiales > Methylophilaceae > Methylotenera_A. The sequence continues at coordinate 506 of JANYCB010000042.1, forward strand.
TCTTCAATATTTGAAGACACATCAAAATTTAAATCACCTGATGCAAAATCACCCCAAGCCGCTACTAAAACATCGTGCGGCAAAAATTCGCTTACGCTGCCTTGTAGCCACTTAAAAAAATCTACGTGCTTATTAACAGCAAAAGATTTTTGTATCACTTGGAATACATTTTCCCAATTCTGATCATTTGTTTTATTTTCCATGACTGCTCGCCTCTAACGAAAAAGTTCGTATTTGATGTGAATACAGTTGCATTTTTTATACCACTTCTTTAAATAAAAATTAATATAAATAAATCAATAAGTTAAATGCGCGCCGCTACTTAACTGGTAAGACTCAATGCCTAAATGTCGACATTACTGTCATTCGCCTAACACCTCTAACACTTACAAGATCGTACATAATTCACCTTGTAGAGATGTTAGCTTACTCGGTTCAGACATTCTGTGAAGTGGGGATAACCCTACTTTTTGGGGGATTACTGGGGAAAAAACCCATTTATGAGGTAAATGGCTCTATTTTTTGATTTTGAACAATAAATTATTGCTTTTTTAGTGCGTAAATAGCTGGCATATTTCGCCACCAGCCATATACATCCATCCCGCAACCAAATACGTAGCGGTTTGGTACTTCTAAGCCAACGTAATTTGCCTGAATTGGCTTGCTTTTACTCAGATTTTTTTCAACCAATACGGCTACTTTCACCTCAGATGCGCCTATTTGTCTGCATTGGCTGACAATGACTTCCAATGTAATACCTTCATCCAAGATATCATCTAATATCAACACTTTTCTATTATTGATATTCTCTTTAGGCATCACTATCCACTTTAGCGACTTGCCCTCTGTGCCACCATGATAACGAGTTGCCTGCACATAATCAAATTCGAATGGAAAACGCAATTTAGGCAGTAATTGACCTGTAAAAAACACTGCTCCTCCCATCACACAAAGTACGATCGGTAGTTCATCTGCATAATCTAGGTTGAGTTTATCAGCAATAACGCAAATAGCTTGATTCACAGATTGTTCACTATGAACAATCTCTGCTTGATGCAAGTATTGCGAGGGATTAACTGGCATCGTCAAACTATTTTTATCTCTTAAGAGACTTTAAATAACTGGCAAAATCATCTGCTATTTCTGAATGTTTTAGCGCATACTCCACATTGGCTTTCATAAAACCCAGTTTGCTGCCGCAATCATAACGCTTACCTGCAAAACGATAGGCCAAAATATCTTCATATTGCATTAAATCCGAAATGCCATCAGTGAGCTGTATTTCACCACCCTTGCCTGGCTTTACCTTTTCTAAGCAATCAAAAATTTTAGGTGTTAATATATAGCGTCCTACCACCGCCAATGTAGAGGGCGCGTCAGCAGGTTTTGGTTTTTCGACAATACTTTTTAGTTTAAGTAAGTTCTGTTCAATTTCAAATGCATCAACAATACCATAACTGGCTGTTTCTAATGGCAACACGTCTTCCACACCAAGCACTGAGCATTGTTTACGTGCATAAACATTATTCATTTGTTGCATTACAGGAGGATTCGCATCTATTAGATCATCCGCTAAAATAACTCCAAATGACGCGTTGCCTACCACTGGTTTAGCACACAGCACTGCGTGACCAAGCCCTAAAGCTTTGGGTTGGCGAATAAAAATGCACGACACATGCGAGGGCAAAATTCCCTTCAGTGCCTCTAGCATTTCTTTTTTGCCACTAGCCTCTAGCGAAGCTTCTAATTCACTAGCGTTATCAAAATGATCTTCAATCGAGCGCTTATTACGGCCAGTGATGAATATTAGCTCGGTAGCACCCGCCGCTATCGCCTCTTCCGCGGCATATTGAATAAGCGGTTTGTCGACAATAGGCAACATTTCTTTAGGGCTGGCTTTGGTGGCAGGTAAAAACCGAATACCTAAACCAACGACGGAGAATACTACTTTTGTAATTTTTGACATAATTTTTATTTCTAATGTATTGTGTTTGTTAATAAAGGAACTATTGGAGAAGGTGTGGCAGGAACACTTTCCACATACTCTTCTACCCAAAATGCCAATTGTCTTTTAATAGTAATTTCATCAGCAACTTGGCATGATTCTATCCATTTTAATAGCTTTTTAACCCAAAGTGCATCTGCTTTTCTGGCCACTGCTATACGTAGTTTGGGATGTGGCGTTATTTGTGTAAGCTCATCATCTGCCAGTAATTCCTCGTAAAGCTTTTCGCCTGGCCTTAAGCCTGTGTAACTTATTTTTATTTCATCCTGCTGAAAGCCCGATAATCGAATCATATCTTTAGCCAGTTCGGCAATTTTCACTGGTTCGCCCATATCCAAAACAAAAATTTCACCGCCTTTACCCATCAATCCCGCCTGCATCACCAGCTGAGCTGCTTCAGGGATCGACATGAAATAGCGAGTAATATCTGGGTGAGTAACAGTCACGGGACCGCCTTTCGCGATTTGCTCACGAAATTTAG
>JANYCB010000054.1 GCA_025360485.1 Methylotenera sp.
AATCCATTGTGCATCCAGTAGTTCGCCATTTGGCAAGGCTTGCCATCATGGCTATGGGTTGAGTCAAAATTTGCGGCTTCAGACTGCGCATTTCGATATTCACGGTGGCGGACAAGACTTGCAGTTTCCGCATCATGAGAATGAAATCGCGCAGTCTGAAGCCGCAAATTTTGACTCAACCCATAGCCATGATGGCAAGCCTTGCCAAATGGCGAACTACTGGATGCACAATGGATTTGTACGCGTAGATGATGAGAAAATGTCAAAATCGCTAGGCAACTTTTTTACGATTCGTGAAGTGCTTAAAAAGTACGATGCTGAAGTGGTGCGCTTTTTTATTTTGCGCGCGCATTATCGTAGTCCGCTTAACTATTCTGACCAACATTTAGATGACGCTAAGCAATCTCACAAGCGCATGTACATTGCTTTGCGCCGTTTTGATGAAGAACTGAAAGGTTTAAGTAACACGCAGATTGACTGGAACGATCATTTTGCAGTCAAATTCAAAGAGGCTATGGATGATGATTTTAATACTTCTATGGCGACTGCAGTTTTGCAGGGTTTGGCTAGTGAGGTAAACACAAATCACTCGTTAGAGTCAGCAATTCTGCTTAAAAAATTAGGCGAAATTTTGGGTTTATTGCAAGAGGATCCTACAAAATTTGTTCAAGGCAAAATAATTGACGTATCTATCAATGATCAGGTCAATGCAACTGATTCTTTTGGTGAAAGTGTCGTGTTTTCAGAGTTTTCTATTGAAACAAGAATTTTGAATAGAGCTGAAGCCAAAAAAGCTAAAAACTTCGCAGAAGCAGACCGTATTCGCAAAGTACTTGCTGATGCAGGCATTATTTTGGAAGATACACCGCAAGGCACGACTTGGCGACGTGCTTAGGATGGTGCGTTTAAGCTAAACGCTCAATTCAGCTTCTTCGATTCTATAAGCCATCACATGGTTTCGACCACTGTTTTTGGCAAGGTACATGGCTTTATCTGCGTTATTCAGCAAGTCTTCAACGGTGGTGCCATCGTCCGAAATGCCAAAGCTAGCTGTGAGTGACAAAGCATTTTCATCTGCAAGCGCGATGATCGTGGTCATCATCATTTTTCTTAACATATTCGCCATTTCAACAGCTTCAAGTGCGGTTGTGTTGGGGAGTAGCACGGCAAACTCTTCACCGCCAAATCGGCACGGCAAATCAGAATCGCGCAAGTTGGTTTTGATAAGCCGCGCTAAGTTACGCAAGGCAATATCGCCCGCCGCGTGGCCGTAACTATCGTTAATTTTTTTAAAGTGGTCAATGTCCAACATCAGGGCGCTGATGGGTTCTTGGTTGCGTTTGCAATAGGCAAACAATAGCGAAGCTTTATCAAAAAATGCGCGACGGTTGTTGAGTCCAGTTAAAGCATCGGTGCTAGCCATGTCTTCCGCATGTTTTTTTGCGATATCTAAATCATAGGCAAGCTCTAAATTACCGTTAAAAGTTTTTTGCAACAACACGCTGGTAATCATGCAAGAAACATACATGCAGCAAGCTGCAATGCCTACCCAAAAAGTCTCTTCGTGGCCTAAGGTGAGCAATATGATGATCATGGGGATTAAAGCCAGCGAAATGGTCGCCATTTGTAGGTAGCGCAGAGGGCTGTACCACGAAATTGCAGCGCCCGCTAAGCCGATAGAGAAGGTGTTTAAAATAAAGACAGCGCTTAAATTATCTCTAGGCATAATCCAAATCAGGCCGGCGCTCCACGATAAGAACACCACCATCAGGCTTATTGCATAAGGCTTCTCCCATTTTAGCACCGCATCGCCTTGTGGTTTTTTGCGCTGAAATTTGGAAATGAGAAAAATGCGTACTAAGGCAAATGTCATTGTTATCGCTAACCAAATGAGTAGATGTTGATGATTAGCGCTAGACCATAATGACGCCACCAAAAAAAATCCTGCTACGCCGCTTAATACAACAGGGATTAAGCTGTGTAAGTAAAGCAGTTTAATTTTTTCAATGTGAATGTGCTTTTGTTTTTCTTCCATCGCGCGACCAATCAAAAGGCTAGAAAACAAGCTTGGATGCCAATAACCAGTGTAACACAAGATAATTGGCGAATGAAAAATCTGAGAGAGGCGAATGTTGTAGTGTTTGCACATAAATTAATGCGCTAAAATAGGCGCATTCAATAAAAAGAAAGCACGTTATGCCAGTAAAATTATCCGCACCAACCCCCGCGTCCCTATTGCCTGTCAGAGGCATTCAATTAGGCTTTGCAAAAGCGCATGTGCGTAAACCTAATCGTAAAGATGTATTGGTGATGACGTTGGTAGAAGGCAGCCGTGTTGCGGGAGTGTTTACCAAAAACCGTTTCTGCGCTGCGCCAGTGATTTTATGCAAAGAATACTTAGCGCAAACTAAAGGCATTCGCGCTTTGCTTATTAACACAGGCTGCGCCAATGCAGGAACGGGTGAAAATGGCTTGAACCGCGCCAAACAAAGTTGCGAGGCTTTGGGCACATTGTTTAACTTACAAGCAAACCAAGTGCTGCCATTTTCTACAGGCGTAATTTTAGAGCCGCTACCTGTAGATAAAGTGATTGCCGGTTTGCCAGCAGCGATTGCTAACCTGAAGGAAGATAATTGGTTGAACGCAGCCGAAGCGATTATGACCACGGATATTGTCGCCAAAGGAACCTCTCGAAGGTTAGTATTGGGAGGTAAGCAGGTGACTATCACTGGCATCAGTAAAGGGTCTGGCATGATTCACCCCAACATGGCGACCATGCTGGGCTATATCGGGACCGATGCGGCTGTGAGCCAATCTGCGCTTGAAAGCATCATTCAACATGCTGTGAATAAATCGTTTAATTGCATCACTGTGGATGGCGATACTTCGACGAATGACAGCCTGATTATGATGGCGACTAATCAGGCTGGCAATACTGAAATTATCGAGAATGGCGCTGATTTTATCACCTTGCGCGATGTATTCACCGATGTGGCCATTGAGCTGGCGCAAGCAATCGTGCGAGACGGCGAAGGTGCGACTAAGTTTATGACGGTGACGGTGGAAAGTGGCAAAAGCGAGGCAGAATGCCGTAAAGTGGCCTATGCCATTGCGCATTCGCCCCTAATTAAAACGGCATTCTTTGCTTCCGACCCTAATTTAGGGCGCATACTGGCGGCGATTGGTTATGCAGGCATTGATGATTTAAATGTCGATAATTTGGAGCTTTACCTAGGAAATGAAACAGGTACCGATGTGCTAGTGGCTGAAAAAGGTGGCAGAGCGGTTAGTTATCGCGAGGAGCAAGGCTCGGCCATCATGAAGGAATCGGATATTTTAGTGCGTGTGGTGTTGAATCGCGGCAAGGAAAGCATCACCATTTGGACCTGTGATTTTTCTTACGATTATGTGAAAATCAATGCCGATTATCGAAGCTAAAGGAGCCACAACATGATGTACAAGGGCGGCTGCCATTGTGGGCAAATTGCTTTCAAAGTGGAGGGCGATTTAGAGCAAGTGATAGCGTGCAATTGCTCCATTTGCAGCAAGCGCGGCTCACTGCTTTGGTTTGTGCCAAGCGCCAATTTACGCTTAACTACGCCGCAAGAAAACCTAGCAACTTACACTTTTAACAAACACAAAATTAAACACCACTTTTGTCCTAAATGTGGCTGCGCGCCATTTGGCGAGGGTGTTAGCCCCAAGGGCGAAATGATGGTCGCTATTAACACGCGCTGTTTGGACGATGTGGATTTATCGGCGATTAAAGTCAGAAATTTCAATGGCCGTGACCTTTAGCACGCCAATAAAATGATGGCCATCGACGTAGCTGTTGCGATATTGCAACGAAAAAATGCAGCTGGACAAAGTGAGTTTTTATTAGCCAGTCGGCCGGCAGGTAAAGGCTGGGCAGGCTGGTGGGAGTTCCCGGGCGGTAAAATTGAAGAAAATGAGACACCAGAATATGCGCTAACTCGCGAGTTAACTGAAGAGCTGGGGATACGTCCAACGCAGACACAACCTTGGCTGAAACGCCGCTTTGATTATCCTGCCATGCACGACTCGACTGCTAAAACGGTGAACCTGCATTTTTATTTTGTAGATGCTTGGCAAGGTGAAATTAGCGCGCGTGAAAATCAGCTATTAAGCTGGCAAAGCCCGCGAAACATTACCGTCGAACCTATTTTACCGGCTAATGCGCCGATTTTGAAAGCGCTTGCTTTGCCATCAGTTTATGCCATTAGTAATTTGGCGGAAATGGGCGAGGAGACATTTTTTGCTAGCTTAAAAAGCCAGCTGGATGGCGGTGTAAGGCTTGTTCAAGTGCGTGAAAAACATCTTAAAAAAGATGCGTTTATGGAATTTTCTGCGCAAGTTATTGCGCTTGCAAGGCCATATGGCGCCAAAGTGCTTATTAGTGAAGATATTGGACTTGCGCGCGAGCTGGGCGCGGATGGCGTACATTTACCTAGCCAGGCATTATGGGTGCTTAAAACCAAACCAGCAGAATTGATAGTGGCGGCCTCGTGTCATGACGCGATGGAGCTGGCGCATGCGGAGCTGTTAAATTTAGATTTTGTGGTTTTGTCGCCAGTAAAATCAACACTTAGCCATCCCGAAGCCGAGCCTTTAGGTTGGCAGAAATTTGCGCAATTGGCCGAAAATATTACGCTTCCAATTTATGCACTAGGTGGCATGGTGCTCAATGACTTGCCAATGGCGCTTTCTTATGGCGCGCGTGGCATCGCCATTCAGCGCGGTGTCGCGTCTAATTCGCTTCTTTAATTGGAAGTATGACTTCCTGGTGCGTGATTTTATTCGCCTTGTCTTTAAAACAGAGTGTAAACGCTACCTTACTACCCGCTTTTAATGGTCCCTTTAAATCTAATAGCATTAAGTGAAAGCCGCCAGGGCTAAGATTCTCTAGCTTGCCTGCATGTAGTGGCAAAGCCTCTAATTTGCGCATTTTCATCACGTTATTGGTCATAGTCATGCTGTGAATTTCGACCGTGCCAGCAGCAGGTGTTTCTATATACACCAGAGAACTGTCTTTCGGGCTTTTAAGTGTCATATAAGCCGCCCCAACGCTTTGCCCTGGCGCAACTGCACGAACCCAGCTATCACTAATAACAACTGCCGCATGGGCTTCAAAGGCGATTAACAAACTAAAAACAGCTGTAAATTTTAAAATTTTAATCATCAATTATTCTATATTTTAAGTAAAGGTTGTAAGGAGAATATTATATTATTAATGGTCAAACTCATCAGGATCTTCTGGCGGTTTATTGTCGGGAATTTTATAATTTTCGTTGGCCCAATCCCCTAGGTCAATCATTTTACAGCGTTCACTGCAAAATGGCCGAAATGCATTACTTGTGCTGTACACAGATAATTTTTTACAATTAGGGCATGCAACTAGGCGGGGCTTGGCTTCTAACATATTAAGACTTCACACATTTTTGGTCTAACTTAAAAAATATTATACTAAGCTAAAGATTAAATTTGAACCTAAAGGTTGCACAAAGTCATTGTAAAATCAATTTCGTGTTCGCACTGCTTAGGTTTCTGCACGAAATCTAAAGCAAAAAAACGCACGTTAATGGCGTATTTGTTAGCACTCACTTCGGGGAAGCAAGGGCAATCATTTATCATTTCAATCCTGAGCATTTGCGCTGGTTTCGCGCCACCTAACATTTGCTGAAAAAATCCGTTCTCAACATGGTATTTGCTGGCTAAACCGCTGCCACGTAAGATATGCAAAATGGTTTTAATGGCATCATACATAGGCATTAAGCGCGCAAGCCATTCGTTAAAATCGCTTACGCGGCGCGCTTCATCGAGATTTAACCAGTGATGGTAAGAGGGTAAATCGAATTGACAAACGCCACCTAAAACGCTTGTTCTTTGTTTGATGCTCATCAACCACTCGTTTTCACGCAAATGTTGACCGAACTTAGCGCTATCTGCGCGTAAGGCGGTGGAGCTAGCACCAACTTCTCTTAGAATTTTGTCTAACACTTTTTCTGCAATGACAGGGTTTCCGCGCAGATTCTGCATGGAAAGTCTTTGACGGTCTAATTCCTGTACTAAGTCCATCTTTAGGTCGGCGCGATCGACAATGTCGAGCATTTGCAATAGCGAGATAAGTGCGCTGTGATGATTATGCTGATGCCTAGCTTCAACATTCAGCAAAATTTTGCCAAACAAATCTTCTAATCGCAGTAGGGTGCGAATTCGCTCGTTAAATGGAAATTCGTAGCTAGACATGACGATAGTAGTCTGTCAACTTATAATAATAAATTTAGGTGAATTATCAGGTAGTTTTGCTAACTATGCAAGTATTAAGGTATTTTTGGTGAATTCCTAGAATTTTTTCGCGCAATTCTTCAACATTCCCGTTGTTTTCAATCACATCATTTGCAAGTGTTAATTGCTTTTTGCGCGAAGTTTGCGCTTTGATAATATTGATTATTTCTGCTTCAGGCAGTTGGCTGCGTTGTTTCACGCGTTCAATTTGGGTTTTTTCATCACAATCAATCACCAAAATTTGGTTGATATGTGGCAAATAGCGTGGGCTTTCAAATAACAATGGCACCACCAAAATTTGGTAGAGTGCGCTTTTACTTAAATGCAATTGGTTTGTTTTTAATTGTAAAAGTGCTTCATCGTAAATTGCGGGATGCAAAATTGCGTTTAATTTACTACGTGCGGCAGTATCATTAAACACCAGCTTTCGCATCGCCGCACGGTTTAATGCGCCTTCAGGCGTGATGTACTCACTGCCAAAATTTACTTCAATATCTTTAATTAGTGGTTGATTGGCTGCAGTGAGTGCATGCGAAATGACATCCACATCGGTGACAGGTACGCCAAGCTTGGCAAATATATGCGCGGCTGCCGATTTGCCACTGCCTATTCCACCTGTAAGCGCTACGACAAACATATGTCAGCTATTACAGTCATCATGCAAGATAAAAACTAGCCAATTGCCGCCCAAAGAATAGTGCCACGATGCCACCAAGCGCCAAAAATGGCCCAAAAGGAATCGCCGTGCCGCCAGTTTTGCCTTTGAATACAATCATACTAATGCCAATCACCGCGCCAACTACCGAGCTCAATAAAATCACTGCGGGCAACAATTGCCAGCCAAACCAGGCGCCGATTGCGCCCAGCAATTTAAAATCGCCATAACCCATACCTTCTTTTCCCGTAACGAGTTTAAATGCCCAATACACAGTCCATAAAATTAAATAGCCAAGCATTGCACCGATGACGGCAGATTTTAGGTCAGTAAATCCAATATTCAAATTAAACAGCAAGCCAAGCCACAACAAAGGCAGCGTAATGTCATCTGGCAATAATTGTGTGTCTAAATCAATAAAAGTGAGCGTGATTAAAGCTAGTACAAAAATCCAAGCAAATAAAGTCGCGAAAGTGTAGCCATATTTGTAAGCCACTGCGCCAATCAGCGCACCCGTTAAGGCTTCTATGAGTGGATAACGCACGCTGATGCCAGTTTTGCAACCCTTGCACTTTCCTCCCAATATTAGGTAACTGAGGATAGGGATGTTTTCCATAGCACCAATGTTGTGGCCGCATTTGGGACAGGCAGAACGCGGAGTAACTATGGTGTATTTTGGCTGTTCAGGAACGTCTTTGCCTTGCAGTTCTAGGCAATTGTTATGCCATTCGCGCTCCATCATTTTGGGCAAGCGGTGAATTACCACATTAAGAAAACTGCCCACCATCAGCCCAAATATGACCGAAAATATCACAAAAAAAGTCGGCTCTGTGCGTAAGATATTAGAAAATGGCATTAAAAAATCAAACATAACTCACCTTAATTTGGCCCAATTCGGCCTAATAGTTGTTGTAAATTAAGCATATCATGGCATCGTTAATTAATACGTGCAACTTTGCTGCAGATTGTGGTGTAAATATTGCTTGAAAAAGCTTAAGGTATCACCATGTAAGCGTTGTAACGTTGCTAAAGAAGTAAACCTTATGGTAAGTGAAATAAAGGAACCACATGGCCGACCGCGATTTAAATGATAATCAGTATTTGCAATTGAATTCAACTGAAGTTGAGTTGAATAATTTCAACCATCCCGCTTGGGATGAGCCGATTATTTGCCGCGTAGAGGTCGATTTACCAGGCTGGGTATCACAGTTGGCAGGTAATCATTGGGAAGTGTATGGCGAAGACGAAGCAGAAAACTGCATTAGCTTTACCTTGCGTGAAAAAAGCAAGTCTCAACTAACTAAAGTGGCGCCTAAGCTTGCGGAAGTCACACTATATAATAATGGATACGCGGTGGTCGATGTAGAAGGTAAAGCTTTGTTTGATGGCAGCTTAACCAATGGCACTAGTGATTGTGCGCATTTAAGCTATTACCACGCCGACAGTGGCGAACCGATCACTTTGAATTAAAAGTTTCGGTTTACTGCAAACTCTGCCAACTGAATTAGCGCTTGCTTATTGGCAGAATCGGGCAAATGCGCGATCACTTCGCAGCCAAGCTTAGCCTCGTTTGCGGCTAGTTGGCGCACATAATTTAACGCATCAGTAGCATTTACAGCAGCGAGTACCGCGGGTAACTCATCCAAACCGCCGTGCTGTATCGCTTTGCGGATAGTTGCAGCTTCAGTGGCATTGCCTCTATGCATGGCGATGAGCAAGGGCAAAGTTGGTTTGCCTTCAGATAAATCATCGCCTAAATTTTTACCAATTTGCTTGGCATCACCACTTAAATCCAGCACGTCATCAATCAACTGAAATGCCGTTCCTAGCCGCATGCCATAAAGCGCCAGCGCGGTTTCATCTTGATTGTTGGCATGGCTAATCACGGCGCCTAAACGTGTCGCTGCCTCAAATAATTTAGCCGTTTTAAAGTGGATGACTTTTAAGTAATCTTGCTCGGTAACCTCTGCATTATGGATATTAAGCAGCTGCAATACCTCACCCTCGGCAATAATGTTGGTGGTTTCAGATAAAATTTCCATCACACGCATGTTTTGCAGTTTTACCATCATTTGAAACGCGCGCGAATATAAAAAATCACCCACTAACACGCTGGCAGCATTGCCAAATATGTGATTGGCGGTGCTTTTACCGCGGCGCATTTGCGACTCATCCACCACATCGTCGTGCAGTAAAGTGGCGGTATGGATAAATTCTACAATGGCTGCAAGTTCGTGATGATGCTTTTTAATGCTTCCAAACATGCCGCTGGAAAGCAATACCAGAGCGGGTCGCAGGCGCTTGCCACCACCGCTGATAATATGCTCACCAATGGTATTGATGAGCGTGACTTCAGAATGCAATGAGTTGCGTATGACCGCATCAACTGCTTGCATATCGGCCGCAATGAAAGTTTGAATCTTATTTAAAGTCACGCCATAAACCATTTATTGATTAGGCGTATTTTATCACAGCGAATGCTAGGCTTTAGCTGAATAAATAGGTGGTGATTGAGATAATTAGCGTTTGCAATATCTTGTAATTTAAGTATAATGCGCGATTCATTTGAACGTGTAGAAGCTAGGCTAAATCATGTATGCAGTAATTAAAACAGGTGGCAAACAATATAAAGTAGCTGCTGGTGAGAAACTAAAAATTGAAAAACTCGCTGGCGATGTTGGCAGCAAAGTGGTTATCGACAAAGTGTTGATGATCAATGATGGCGAAAACACCACCATTGGCGCGCCTTTGATTGCTGGCGCTACGGTAAACGCAACGGTGCTTTCACACGGTCGTGCAGATAAAGTGATGATTTTTAAATTCCGCCGTCGTAAACATTATCGTAAAACACAAGGTCATCGCCAAAGTTTTACAGAGATTTTAATTAATGATGTCAATGGTAAAGGCGCAGTTGTAGCTAAACCTGCTGCTGCTAAGCCAACAGCAGCCCCAAAGCCAGCAGCTAAAGCCGCAAAAGCACCAGCGGCTTCAAAACCAGCAGCTAAAAAAGCTAAAGCCGCTTAAAAGAATATAGATAAGACTTAAGGATTAATCATGGCACACAAAAAAGCAGGTGGTAGTTCACGTAACGGTCGCGATTCGCACTCACAACGTTTAGGTGTTAAAGCCTTTGGCGAAACAGTGGTTAGCGCAGGTAGCATTATCGTGCGTCAACGCGGCACTAAAATGCACGCGGGCGAAAATGTAGGTATGGGCAAAGACCACACCTTATTTGCAAAAATCGACGGTAAAGTGACTTTTGCAATTAAAGGCGCGCTACGTCGCCAAATGGTCAGTATTGTTGCAGTTTAAAATTTAGGCATTTTATTAAAGCCTCATCGTTTGATGGGGCTTTTTTATTTGGTACACTCTACTTATGAAATTTATTGATGAAGCAACCATTAAAGTCTACGCGGGCGACGGTGGAAATGGTGTGGCTACGTTTCGGCGCGAGAAGTATGAGCCGATGGGCGGCCCTAATGGCGGCGATGGTGGTAAAGGCGGTTCTATCTATGCGATTGCGGACCGCAACATCAATACGCTGGTAGACTACCGTTACACTCGCACATTTCGCGGTCAGCGTGGCGAAAATGGTCGAGGCGCAGAATGTTATGGCGCAAAAGGCGAAGATACCGTTTTGCGCGTGCCAGTCGGCACGGTGATTTCAGACAAAGCCACCGAGCGCATGATTGTAGATTTGGCAGAGCATGGCCAAAAAGTGATGCTAGCCAAAGGCGGCAACAATGGCTTGGGTAACGTGCATTTTAAATCTTCCATCAATCGCGCACCGCGCCAATGCACAAAAGGTGAGCCTGGTGAAGAGTTTGAGCTTTACATGGAACTTAAAGTGTTGGCTGACGTGGGTTTGCTAGGTATGCCAAACGCAGGAAAATCGACGTTTATTCGCTCCGTTTCTGCGGCCAAACCAAAAGTTGCAGATTATCCTTTTACTACGCTACACCCTAATTTGGGCGTGGTGCGGGTGGATGCAGAGCGCAGTTTTGTTATCGCTGATGTGCCTGGTTTGATTGAAGGTGCAGCAGAAGGCGCAGGGCTTGGGCATCAGTTTTTACGCCATTTAGCGCGCACTTCGTTATTATTGCACTTAGTCGATATCGCGCCATTTGATGAAGCGACCGACCCAGTGGCCGAAGCTAAAGCGATCGTGAATGAGCTTAAAAAATATGACGAAGAACTCTACAATAAACCACGCTGGTTGGTGTTGAATAAAATCGATATGGTGCAAGACAGCGCGCAAGTTGTGAAGAAGTTCGTAAAAGATTACGGCTGGAAAGGCCGTGTGTTTGCCATTTCTGCCATTAGTGGCATGGGCTGTAAAGAGCTTACTTACGCGATTATGGACCATCTTGATGAAGCAAAGAAAGCCAGACAAGAGCAAGAAAATGAGCCAGTCGTTATTAACCCAATCTAAGACTTTAATTGTAAAAGTCGGCTCTAGCCTTGTTACTAACAACGGCGAGGGTTTGGATCGTGCCGCGATTGCCGCTTGGGCAGCGCAAATTAGCCAACTTGTGAAGCAGGGTAAGCAAATTGCGCTGGTTTCCAGTGGCGCGGTGGCCGAAGGTATGCAACGCTTGGGTTGGAAAAAACGCCCTGTAGAAGTGAATGAGCTACAAGCGGCAGCGGCAGTGGGTCAAATGGGTTTAGTGCAAATGTACGAAAGTTGCTTTGCCGAACACGGCCTGCATACCGCGCAGATATTGCTTACCCACGATGATTTGCGTGATAGAAAACGCTATTTAAATGCACGTAGCACGCTTAAAACTCTGCTCGATTTAAACGTGATTCCAATCATTAACGAGAATGATACCGTTGTCACAGAGGAAATTCGTTTTGGCGATAATGATACTTTGGCCGCGTTAGTCGCTAATTTAATTGAAGCGGATGCATTAGTGATTTTAACGGATCAGCAAGGCTTATATTCCGCTGATCCGCGCAAAGATAAAGATGCAAAGTTTATCAATTTCGATACAGCGGGCAATTTAGCATTAGAGCAAATGGCTGGTGGCGCAGGTAGCGCCATTGGTAGCGGCGGTATGCTAACCAAGATACTCGCTGCTAAGCGCGCAGCCAGTAGCGGTGCGCATACAGTGATTGCATCAGGTCGCGAAAAAGACGTTTTATTGCGACTGAGTGCGGGTGAGGCAATCGGCACGCACTTAAAAGCCACACAAATTAAAACGCTCGCCAAAAAACAATGGCTGGCTGACCATTTGCGCATGGGTGGCGCGCTGGTATTGGATGCAGGTGCAGTTAGAGTGCTTAAAGCCGATGGAAAGAGTTTGCTACCAATTGGCGTAATTGCTGTGCAGGGTAGCTTTGAGCGTGGTGATGTCGTCGCATGTGTGAATGAAGAAAACGTTGAAGTCGCACGTGGCATAGTGAATTATAATTCGCTAGAAGCCGTGCGGATTATGCGTAAAGCCAGTAGCGAGATTGAGAAAATTTTGGGTTATGTGGAAGAGTCAGAACTCATTCACAGAGATAACTTAATCATTATTTAATGAGAGTATTCTTAGTGAGGACAGGGAAATGAAAAAACCATTAGTTGCCATTATCATGGGCTCGGATAGCGATTGGCCTGTGATGAAAAACGCCGCACAAATGCTGGCGGATTTCGGTGTGGAGTACACGGCAGAAGTCGTTTCTGCGCATCGTACGCCCGATTTAATGTTTCAATTTGCAGAAAATGCAGTTGCAGAAGGTTTTCAAATCATCATTGCTGGCGCTGGCGGGGCTGCGCATTTGCCTGGCATGGTGGCAGCTAAAACTACGCTGCCAGTACTTGGTGTGCCTGTCACCACCAAACATTTGGATGGTCATGATTCATTACTTTCTATTGTACAAATGCCCAAAGGCATCCCTGTGGCGACGTTTGCGATTGGTGAAGCAGGTGCTGCCAATGCAGGATTATTCGCGATTTCTATTTTGGCAAATCATGATGCTGAATTAGCCAAAAAACTAGTAGAGTTCCGCAAAAATCTATCCGATAAAGTAAGCAACATGACGCTTAGCGAGAAGCCATAAACAGGTCGACATAAAAAAGTAGCAAAAATACCCGAGCGAATGTAGAACGAGGCGCAAATGAACAGAAAAGCCGGAGTTTACTTTGGGTGTAAATGAGGATTTTTCGATGAGTTTGCAACAAAGTAATACAGAGCGAAGTAGTATTGCAACAATAGTAGCGCCAGCGATGCTGGGGATGCTAGGGGGAGGCCAGCTAGGCCGCTTTTTTGTGATTGCTGCGCACGAACTGGGCTATCAAGTCACAGTTTTAGATCCCGATAAAAATAGTCCAGCAGGCAAGATTGCTGATGTGCATTTGTGTGCTGATTTCGATGACTTAGCAGCACTAAAAAAATTGGCGCAAACATGTTCAGCTGTGACCACAGAATTTGAAAATGTACCCGCAAAATCACTCGAAAAGTTAGCACTTACTACAACGGTAAGGCCTAGTGCTAGCTGTGTAGCGATTGCACAACATCGTGTTTTAGAAAAGAATTTTATTAAAGACGCAGGCTTACCTGTTGCGCCATTCGCAGTCATAAATGGTGCAACAGATTTGCCAGAAGATACCAGTTCGCTTTATCCAGCAATCTTAAAAGTGGCACGTTTTGGCTACGATGGCAAAGGCCAAGCAAGGGTAAAAAATCAGACTGAGGCGCAAAAAGCTTTTGTCGAGTTTAAACAAGAAGTTTGTGTATTAGAGCAAATGCTGCCGCTAGATTTAGAGGTTTCGGTGGTGTTAGCGCGCGATGCTCAGGGCAATATTGCGGCTTTCCCCACTGCTGAAAATAGTCACCTCAATGGTATATTGGATATCAGTATTGTGCCAGCCCGTTGCAGTGCCGTGATTAAAGCCAATGCGCAAGCGCTGGCTAAAAAACTCGCTGAAAAACTGGATTATGTTGGCGTGCTGGGTGTGGAATTTTTTGTGGTCGGCAAGCAATTGTTGGTGAATGAAATCGCACCGCGCCCACACAACTCTGGGCATTACACGATTGATGCCTGCGTGACTAGTCAATTCGAGCAGCAAGTACGCGTGATGACTGGCTTGCCACTTGGCGATGCAAGCCTACACAGTAATGCCGTGATGGTGAATATTTTAGGCGATAGTTGGTTTGCAAATTCTAAAAATGACGCCCTAGAACCCGCATGGAATAAGGCGCTTGGGCATGCTAATTTGAAGCTGCATTTGTATGGAAAACATGAGCCGCGTAAGGGCCGCAAAATGGGGCACTTTACGGTGATTGGGCAAGATTTAAAAACAGTTTTAAATGCAGCTTTAATCGCGCGAAGTGAACTACATATTGGCGAAAGCTAACTATAGATTTGCATATAGGTTTAGGTAATAAAAAAGCCTCGCATTGCGAGGCTTTTTTATTAGTATTTAATTACTAAAACTTATTACTTAGCAGCTTTTGGCTTTGCGGCTGCTTTAGGTTTCGGTGCGGCTGCTGCCTTAGCTTTCGGCGCAGCAATTTTTGCTGGTGCAGCCTTAGCTTTTGGCGCTGCTTTCACTTTTGGTGTAGCTTTTTTAGCCAACATTGCAGGCGCATCACCTTTTAGCGCTTTAATTGCAGCCGTTAAGCGGCTTTTATGACGCGCTGCTTTATTTTTATGGATGATTTTTTTATCGGCAATACGATCAATCACACTCACGTTTTCTTGATAAGTGGCCATTGCAGCAGCTTTATCACCACTTTCAATAGATTTAATCACTTTTTTAATTGCAGTACGCAAAGTCGAGCGCAACGACGCGTTGTGAGCGTTTACTTTAACGGATTGACGCGCGCGTTTGCGTGCTTGTGCGGTATTTGCCATGTGTTGTTTATCCTAATGCTTTATCGGTATTAATACGAAGCCGCGTATATTAGTGTTTTTTGCATGTTATTGCAAGTAAATTTACACGCTTTAAAGTAAAAATAGCTTGGCTGAAAATAGCGCTTGCGGCATGCTAAAATCATAGTTGTTCAACTAACGCATTCAAATAATTAATGAATTTACTCAACGCCTTAGCAAAAGTCGGCAGCATGACGTTTATCTCGCGCATTTTAGGTTTTGTGCGCGATACGCTAATTGCACGTATTTTCGGTGCTGGCATGCTCACAGATGCGTTTTTTGTGGCGTTTAAAATCCCCAATTTGTTGCGTAGAATCTCTGCAGAAGGCGCATTTTCACAGGCTTTTGTGCCAATTCTGGCGGAGTATAAAAACCAGCGTACACACGATGAAACGCATGCACTCATCAATCATGTTGCGACCTTGCTCGGCTTATTTTTGGTGGCAATTACTATCATTGGCATGCTGGCTGCGCCCTGGGTGGTGCAGATTAGCGCGCCAGGTTTCGCGGCAGACAAAGCGAAATTTGATTTAACTGTGGAACTACTTCGCATCACGTTTCCGTACATATTTTTTATTTCGCTTGTGTCGCTAGCAGGCGGCGTGCTCAATACCTACGGTAATTTTTCGGTACCAGCATTTACACCAGTTTGGCTAAATCTGTCGTTTATCGCGGCCGCTTTGTTAGCAGCGCCTTATTTTGATCATTCCATTAAAGTGTTGGCTTGGGCGGTGTTTGTGGGCGGAGTTTTGCAATTACTGTATCAAATTCCCTATTTACTCAAAATAGGCTTAATTCCGCGTTATAGTTTAAATCTGCAGGATGAAGGCGTTTGGCGCATTTTAAAGCTAATGGGGCCTGCTGTATTTGGTGTTTCTATCGCGCAGATTTCTTTGTTGATTAATACCATTTTTGCTTCGTATTTAGCCACTGGCAGCGTTTCATGGCTGTATTATGCTGACCGATTAATGGAGTTCCCTACCGGCGTGATGGGTGTTGCGCTCGGTACGATTTTGCTGCCAAGTCTTTCAAAAAGCTTTGCCGATAAAGCCGATGGCGAATATTCAAAACTGCTAGATTGGGGTTTGCGACTCACCTTGATTTTGGCGCTTCCAGCAGCAGTGGCGCTAGCTGTGCTTTCGGTGCCATTGGTGACGGGCTTATTTCATTATGGCAAATTTAGCGAGCTTGATGTGGAAATGACACGTCAAGCGCTGATGGCTTATAGTTTAGGCTTGCTAGGTTTGATTTTAGTAAAAGTGCTGGCACCGGCGTTTTACTCGCGCCAAAACATTAAAACACCCGTCAAAATCGCGATTTTTACGCTTTGTTCAACACAAATCATGAATTTAATTTTTGTGTTTGGTATCGATTTAAAACATGCTGGGTTGGCGTTATCTATCGGCTTGGGTGCTTGCATGAATGCTGGCTTGCTTTATTACTATTTGCGTAAAGCCAATGTATACAAACCTCAAGCAGGTTGGTTCGTATTTATGGGCAAGCTAATAGTGGCAGTGATCGCCATGGCGCTGGCTTTGCATTACGCGGCTGGAAGCGATGCGACTTGGTTGGCGTATAAACTGATGCCTAAGTTGATTCATTTAACTGGCTTGTTGGTGTTGGGCTCGGCAACTTACTTTCTCGCGCTATGGCTGATGGGCATTCGCGTTAAAGATTTTATGCACCGTACTGTTCTTTGAAGGCGTAAGTAATTTAGCATGCAAGTTTTTCGCCATTTACCTACTGTAAAACCATCGCCATTAGTGCTTGCAATTGGTAATTTCGATGGCATGCATTTAGGCCATCAAGCCTTGTTGAGCCGCTTAATTGAGGTTGCAAATGCTAAAAACATAATGCC
>JANYCB010000063.1 GCA_025360485.1 Methylotenera sp.
CCGAATGCGTTGAGACTGAGTCCGCTGAAAATATGCTAAAAGAAATGGGGGGTAGATTTTATTCAGGGTTATCTAAGACACAAGCCTGCACCTATCGATGAAATTTTAATAATTTAATCTTATAGCGCTAGAAATATCGAATGGTCCTTATGAGTTGCAATCAGCCGTAGATAAGCCAGATTATATGTTGTGCAATAAATCTACCTTCATTTAAACTAAAAATAAATGCCTCTGCAGACCGCATGGATATTGATCTGCAGGCTTGCTTTATTTGAGATTATTACAAAAATATTGAACCAAAAGTTATCACATTTGCTCTAATTTTTCCTATGTGGCGAAATAATTCAAGCTTTACAAATGTAATAAGTGCAGTAACTGCACAAATGCACTGTTTTAATACATTACACAGTTCAAACAGACAGCATGTGTTGTCATCATTTAGTCAAAAAAACCATTAAACTGCTCTGAAAGCCAATAACTATGAGATGTTTGGGTTTTACTGGACGCATTCATTTTATTATTTAGCCCACATATTGGAACTGGCATGACTTATGCGAGTTTTAGGGTGCGAGTTTAGCGATATGGCATGCTGTGTGTGTGTGAGAAATCATAAAGGCAAGCAATGAAGATGATAAATACTAAACCTGAGATTACTGTTGAGTATCTTGTAGCGAGCGATTTTGACCAGACATTGAGTTTTAATGATTCTGGCAAAGTATTGGCTGAGATGCTTGGCGTCTCGGATTATGAAGCAAAAGTGGCGGGGCTTGCGTGCTCTAATTTGGTTCAGCAAGGTGCCGAACTGGCTTATTTGCTGCGGCACGACCCTGCTTTTCGCGGTGTGCGGATGGAGAATTTAGTCGAAGCAGGCAAACGTGTGCGCCTGAAAGATAATGTCAAGCTGTTTACCGAAATTTTGAGCGAAGGCTTGGATGGTTACCGCTTTCAATTTTACGTGATTTCTGCCGGGCCTGCCGCTGTTGTTCGCTCTGCGCTGGAAGGCATTGTGCCGCCAGAGCATGTGTTTGGTTCAGAGTTTGAATTTGATGCGAATACGGGTGAGATTTGCTCTATCCTACGAGTGCCCGCAGGCAACGGAAAAGTGGCTGTGTTGCAAGAGCTGGAACTAAAACTTCAAATGAGCCCAGACCGCGTGATTTATGTCGGAGATGGCAGCTCGGATCTTTATGTGATGCACGATGTAAACAGTCGTGATGGGCATTCTATCGCCGTTTCAGAAACCAAATCTATCGGACGTATTGCGAATAGAACTGTGCTGAGCGACAGTGCAGTAAGCGTATTGGTGCCGATTTTGGAGGATGTGTTGAAGTGGGATTCGGCGCAGATTCGCGAATTGTTTAATGCGCATGGTTTGGCGTTGCAAGATTGGGATAAGATACATACCGATTGGATTGCATTCCACAACTAAAAAAGATAATAGATATGAATACAACAGATTTTATTGGCTATTTCTCAGCTTTTTTAACGACTTTTGCCTTTGTGCCACAGGCGCTGCATTCGTGGAAAACCCGCGATTTATCAGGCGTTTCCTTGCCTATGTACAGCATGTTTAGCACAGGTGTGGCGGGTTGGATTATCTATGGCGTATCAATCGCCAGTTGGCCAATTGTAGCGGCAAACGTTGTTACTTTAGTGCTATCTTGCGCGGTGCTTTGGCTAAAGTTAAAACATCGATAAGTTGGCTTGTTTGATAATAACAGTATAAATTGTTATTTTTCAATAAGTTAAGTCAAAAAAAATTCATTTAGGTTTAATCAAATTGTCATAAGTGATCGTCATACTTACAGTATGAAATGTTGTGAGTACGCATCATGGGTATGAATCAGATGATAAATCGCATCCAAGCGTTAGATAGCGCACTATGCGTAACAGTCAGTCATAGTAGCCAATATCGATTAATACGCGATTGGTTTCGCATGATTAGTCGGCTAGGTGATGGCATCTTTTGGTACGCTTTAATGGGGCTTATCATTGTTACACAACAAAATGAAGGTCTTTTGCCAGTTTTAAATATGGCAACCAGCGGACTAACTGGCACGCTTATTTACAAATGGTTAAAACACAAAACGCTTAGGCCGCGCCCCTATCAAGTACATCAGGATGTGTTTGTCACCGGAAAACCATTAGACAGATTTAGTTTCCCCTCTGGGCACACCTTACATGCAGTGGCGTTTGGCTTGGTGGCCCTTTTTTATTTTCCCTTGCTTGCATTTATATTGCTTCCATTTATTGTAATGGTGGCCATGTCGCGTGTGATTTTAGGGCTGCATTATCCAAGCGATGTGTTGGCTGGCGCGACCATTGGTTATGTTATCGCGCAGATATCAATAAGGATTTTTAGTCTTATATAGCTTGATCGGCATAGCCAAACGCGCACTTAATTCATTCAAACATTTCTCGCGCCAGGCAATCATTTCCGCCATATTTAAATGATGTAACTCGGGTTGCCAATTAGGGCGTTTACCCAGTAAAGATTTGTCAAAGTGCATAAGCGCATGGCTGGTGTTGGTTAAATAGTAATTTAAGTTTTTAATAAATTCTTTGTCGTTTAATTTTAATACCCACAGTATTATTGAAGATAAGCGACTAACCCTTAATAATCCATCAGCCCAAGCTAGCTGCCTTAATTTACGGGTTGCCAACTCTTTTGACACATTAAAGCAAGGTGAAATAAATGTGCTAATCACTTCGATATGCGTCAATAGTAAATGGTGTGGGTAATGCGAAATATGCTTAGCGATATGCGCATCCATGGCCCATTCTGAGCTAATGTGTGTAACAATGGTTTTGTTGAGCCATTTGGCTTCATGCGCAGGCACAAAATGATTATGCGCGATGACATCGACAAACAAGTGACTGCTGTAGCCAATTGCTATAGCGATTTCTTCTTCAGAGTTTGCACTTTTAATTAAAATTTCGGCTGTCTCCCATTGATGCGTCGTGTGAAATGATTTGGAAATAACGGCTAAATCTGGCAAGCATGCGCCAGCCATAACAAGTTTGGGAAATTTTCGAATGGCTTGCTGGATTTTAGGATCAAGCAGGGGCATCGTTGCCATCATCCATTGCGAAAATAAGATATGCGTGTACAAGCCCCATGCGTTCGCATCAATCGCATATAGGCATATTGGCAAGCTCCATAATAGTTTGATGTAAAAACTTCTTTTCATATAGCGTACTTTTACATGCAAGTATTAAACAAAGTTGATATATTAGTGAAGGTTTTGTGAAATATTATTATTGTCATATTCATATTACTGTCATGAATAAAAGTTACAATGATTCAACGTCAATTGATGTACTAACTACATGAATATATTACTTATTTCTGATGTTTACTTTCCACGTGTGAACGGCGTATCTACGTCTATCAAAACTTTCACGGAACAGTTGCAAGCTCTGGGGCATAACGTGCATTTAATTGTGCCAAATTACGGTCAAGATAACCGTGGCACAAGTGATGAAGCCTGGATTACCCGAGTGCCCGCGCGTTCGATTTATTTTGACCCTGAAGATAAGCTAATGAAATATGGCGAAATATTGCGTTTATTACCTATGCTTATAACTAAAAAATTTGATCTGATTCATATTCATACGCCGTTTATTGCGCATTACGCTGGTTTAAAACTGGGCAAGCTATTGCAACTACCTGTGGTAGAAACCTACCACACATTTTTTGAGGATTACCTGCATCATTATCTGCCGTGGATTCCTAAAATGGCAGCACGCGGTCTAGCAAGATTCATTTCTAAAAAGCAATGTAATCAGGTAGATGCGATTGTTGCGCCATCTCAACCCATGCTTGATGTGTTACGCACTTATGGCATTAAGACGCGGACCGCGGTGATTGCAACTGGCCTGCAAGCAAGTAGTTTTAAAGCGGCTGATGGCAACGCATTCAGACAGAAATATGGCATAGCCTTACAGCGGCCAATGCTACTATATGTTGGACGTGTGGCGCATGAGAAAAATATTGATTTCTTAGTAAGAGTCACTCAATTATTAGTTAAAGAAATGCCAGAGGCATTATTGGTGATTACTGGAGAAGGGCCTGCGGAGGCGAGTTTGCACGCATTGGTAAAAACGCTTGCAATTGAAAAAAACGTACAGTTTATAGGTTACTTAGAGCGCTATACTGAACTTAATGCTTGTTATAAATCGGCTGATGTATTTGTATTTGCTTCTAAAAGTGAGACGCAAGGCCTAGTGTTGCTAGAAGCAATGGCACAAGGAACGCCAGTGGTAGCGATTGCGGAGCTAGGCACCGCTTCTATATTGATAGAAGGCCAAGGCGCGATGATTGCAATTGAAGATGAATCTGAGTTTATGCACAAAGTGCATACATTACTTCTAAATCCAGTACATCGTCAACATCTGGGAGAGCGTGCTAGGGAGTATGTGCAGAGCAACTGGTCCGCCGCTACCCAAGCTGAACGTATGGTGATATTTTATAATGAGATTATTAGCAAACATGATTGACCATTAGTTGGTCAAACTGCGTTAAATAAAGCACACCAATTATTAAAGAAAGACGCTATGAATGCTGCCAAGGTTGCTGGCAGCCGTAAGTTTAGTCGGGAAGCGTTTCTTCCTTCTCTTCCAAACTGATATGGCGCACATCTTTTCCCTTCACCATATACACCACGTATTCAGAGATATTTTTTGCATGGTCACCAATACGTTCAACCGCTTTTGCAACAAATAACACTTCTAGTGCCATTGAAATGGTGCGGGGATCTTCCAGCATAAAAGTGATGAGTTGACGAATAGTCATTTGAAACTGTTCATCCACTTCTTCATCCATATGGGCTATTTCAATGACTTTGGTCGCATCCGAGCGCGCAAAAGCGTCTAGTGCCATATGCAACATATCCCGTGCTATGTGAGTCATCGCTTTAATTTCGGCAAAACGTGGTGACCAAACACGATCTGTTTCGCTAGATTTTAAGGCAAAGCGTGCAATTTTAGCGGCTTCATCGCCAATGCGCTCGAGGTCAGTAATGGTTTTAATCATCATCAGCACCATGCGCAAATCGCCGGCAGTTGGCTGACGACGCGCAATGATGTGGCTGCAATCTTCATCTACTTGCACTTCTAGCGCATTAACAATATGGTCTTTTTTGATGACAGCTTTAGCAAGCTTTGCATTTGATCCAATTAAGGCATCTAGCGCATCGTTGATTTGATGCTCTACGAGCGCGCCCATCTCAAGTACTTTCGCACGCACAGCCTCTAATTCGGTGTCGTACTGTTTGGAAATATGTTCAGAGTGCTGCATTGCTTAATCCTTTCAATTGGCCATGTCTAACTTAGCCGAACTTGCCCGTGATGTAGTCTTCCGTTTCTTTGCGACTAGGGCGCGTAAAAATCGTGTCTGTATCGCCATACTCTATCAAATCACCTAAATACATGTAAGCAGTGTAATCAGAAACACGTGCTGCCTGTTGCATGTTGTGGGTCACCATGATGATGGTGTAATCATTTTTTAATTCATGTATAAGATCTTCAATGCGCGCTGTGGAGATTGGATCAAGTGCAGAACAGGGTTCATCAAGTAATAGCACATTGGGTTTGACCGCAACGCCTCGCGCAATGCACAAACGTTGCTGCTGACCACCAGATAGACCAGAGCCGCTTTGATGGAGTTTGTCTTTCACTTCATTCCAAATGGCTGCTTTTTGCAACGCCCATTCTACACGGTCATTCATTTCAAATTTTGATAAACTCTCGTATAATTTGACGCCAAAAGCGACATTATCATAGATAGACATTGGGAAAGGCGTTGGTTTTTGAAACACCATACCGACTTTTGCGCGAAGTAAATTTAAATCTTGCTCGGATGAGTGAATGTCTTTGCCATCAAGCAAAATATTTCCTTCAACTCTTTGCTTTGGGTAGAGCTCATACATCCGGTTAAAAGTGCGCAACAAAGTAGATTTGCCACAACCTGACGGGCCAATAAAGGCGGTTACTTTATTCGCAGGTATGTCAATGTTGATGTCTTTAAGCGCATGAAATTTACCATAGT
>JANYCB010000114.1 GCA_025360485.1 Methylotenera sp.
GTCCAGCCGGTCTTAAGCGGCTAGAGCGTAAGTTTCGTCGTTTGCGACTATACTTGTTTCAGCTGTATTTACGAGGTAATCTGAGCCTCGGTATGCCCTGCACTGCTTTGTAACCCACGTCGAAACCTGGTCAGCCCCAAATCAGTATTGCTATGACTAATAAAACTAAACCTTAGTTTCATCAGAGAGCGAATTATACGCTACTTGTTGTGTGAGCGCATGATGCGGCCTTTTTCACGCTCCCAATCGCGGGCTTTTTCGGTATCGCGTTTATCGTGTTGTTTTTTGCCTTTGGCCAAACCAATTTGTATTTTGATACGTCCCTTAGAAAAGTGCATATCTAGCGGGACCAATGTATAGCCCGCACGCTCAACTTTTGCAATGAGTTTAATAATTTCTTCGTTGTGCAACAATAGCTTGCGTGTGCGAATCGCATCTGGGCGAATATGCGTAGAAGCCGCGCCCATGGGCGTGACGTGGCAGCCAATTAAATAGATTTCGCCACGCTGAATAATCACATAGGCCTCTTTCAAATTGGCGCGATTATCGCGGATGGCTTTCACTTCCCAGCCTTCTAACACAATGCCAGCTTCGTATTTTTCTTCAATAAAATAATCGAAAAATGCTTTTTTATTTTGGGCAATGCTCATAAAACACAATATTTCTTAGCGAATGGCTTAAAATAGCATTTTACGCTAGTTTGACTGACTAATTAATAGAAAAGCACAATGAATAAGGTAGAAAAAATCGTGCTGGTGATGCATTCTGCGGAGCAAATGTATGTGCTTGTGGATGCAGTGGAAGATTATCCAAAATTTTTGCCATGGTGTGGCGGCATAGATTTATTGGAGCGCACAGAAACCAGCACTAGTGCGACCTTGCACATTAATTATCACGGCTTAAAACAAAACTTCACGACGCAAAATATTAAAACATTTCCACATAGTATGGAAATTAACCTAAAAAATGGTCCATTTAAACATTTAGATGGAAGCTGGCGTTTTACCCCTTTAAAGGCGGATGCCTGTAAAATTGAGTTTAGATTACATTACGAATTTTCCAATAGTTTTTTAGAAAAAATAATTGCGCCAGTGTTTAACCATATTGCCGCTACTTTTGTAGATGGCTTTGTGGCACGCGCGGATATTGTTTACAAAAAGGATTTAACTTGAGCACCCAAAATCAGCAAAAAATCATGGTAGAAGTGGCTTATGCATTACCGCATCAACAACTTATCATTCCTGTGCATATGCCTCTGGAAGCCAATGCTGAAGAGGCGATTCAGGCATCTGGAATTTTGGATAAGTTCCCGGAAATTGATTTAAAAGTAAACCAGATTGGTATTTTTGGCAAGCTCACAAAGTTTGATATGCCATTGCGCAATTTAGATCGTGTGGAAATTTATCGCCCACTCATCGCCGACCCGAAAGAAGTGCGTAAACAACGCGCGGCAGAAGGAAAAGCCATGAAAAAAGGCGGTAGAGATGCACCGCCTGAAGACTAGTTACTAATAATTTTTAATTACAGTTTTCGTCAATTTCTTTCTGCGACTGAGTTAAGCCAGCCTGCAAGTCTTTATCGTCCATATATTCGCGTTCGCCTTTTTCGTTCATTTTATAAACTCTGCCACCTTGTTTGTAAGTTTCATAGTTGGCTTTGGCGGCCTTACAGTTGGCTTCTTTTCTTTTAGCTTCAGCTTCATTTTCCTGCTTATTCCTTTTCTCAGCCTCAGCATTACTCTGTTTTTGTTTTGCGGCTCTGTCTTCCTTACTCATTGGCACTTTTGCAGCTTCTTTTGCAGAGGCCGGCTGCCCGCTTGCGACTGGCGCCAGTGGCTCTTTACCTGTCGCTTTAGAACCTTTTTTGCTGCCAATAGCTTCTTGTTTTATATTAGATGGTGGCGGCGTATCTGTATATCGAATGGAACCGTCTTTGTCTTTCCATTTGTATACTTCTGCCTGCGCCAACAAGGGCGACATGCTCAATATTGTTAAAACTAAAAGTAAATTCACCAATTTCATTGTTTTTCCTATCAAATTCATCATGTCGATATAAGCAAATGCTATCTCAAATAACGCTTTTATATCAAGACTAGTTTACTTTACGCCGTTTATTTTAGACATTAATTGATAATTTAACGATTAATTCATGTTTTTAATCATATTTTTGGCAATTTCAGCTTACCAACTTTTACTAAGCATTGCAAATCTGTATAATCTCGTTTTGGAAATTAAGGATAACTCATGCGTTTGCTGCAACAGGCTCTTACCTTTGATGATGTTTTACTAGTTCCCGCGCACTCTGTGGTGATGCCACGCGAAGTCAATTTAAGCACTCAACTCACCCGCAATATCAAACTCAATATCCCGCTGGTTTCTGCCGCGATGGATACTGTCACGGAAGCGCCACTAGCGATAGCATTGGCGCAAGAAGGTGGCCTCGGCGTCATCCATAAGAACATGACGGCAGCATTGCAAGCTGCACACGTTTCGCGCGTTAAACGCTTTGAATCTGGCGTGGTAAACGACCCTGTGACGATTCAACCGCACATGACGGTGCGCGATGTCATCGCGCTCACGCAAAAACACAAAATTTCAGGCTTACCCGTCGTAGATGGCGACAAAATCGTCGGCATTGTCACCAATAGAGACTTGCGTTTTGAAACCAATTTAGACCAAGCTATCAGCAACATCATGACACCGCGCGACAGACTCATCACCGTGCGCGAAGGCGCTTCACGCGAAGAAGCGATCCATTTATTGCATCAATACCGCTTAGAACGTGTTTTGGTAATTGATGGGCAAGATACGCTTAAAGGCCTCATCACTGTTAAAGATATTCAAAAATCGCACGACCATCCATTTGCCTGCAAAGATAGCAAAGGCAGATTGCGCGTTGGCGCGGCAGTTGGCGTGGGTGAAGGTACCGAAGAACGAGTAGCAGCACTAGCAGCCGCTGGTGTCGATGTCATCGTGGTAGATACCGCGCACGGCCATTCACAGGGTGTGTTAGACCGCGTGAAATGGGTAAAGAAAAACTATCCAAAAATTGAAGTGATTGGCGGCAACATTGCTACTGCGGATGCTGCCAAAGCGCTTGTAGATGCTGGTGCTGACGGTGTTAAAGTCGGCATTGGGCCAGGTTCAATCTGTACCACTAGAATTGTTGCGGGCGTAGGCGTGCCACAAATTTCTGCCATTAGCAACGTTGCTAAAGCGCTCGAAAAATCGGGTGTGCCTTTCATTGCCGATGGCGGCATTCGTTTCTCTGGCGATATTTCCAAAGCTATCGCGGCAGGCGCATATTCTGTGATGCTGGGTGGTATGTTTGCAGGCACCGAAGAAGCACCTGGCGAGGTTGAGTTGTTTCAAGGCCGTTCTTACAAATCATACCGTGGCATGGGCTCGGTAGGCGCCATGCAAAAGGGTTCCAGCGATCGATACTTTCAAGAATCAGACGGTAATCCAGACAAACTCGTTCCAGAAGGCATTGAAGGCCGTGTACCCTACAAAGGCAGCGTGCTGGCCGTGATTCACCAACTCATGGGTGGCTTACGCGCCTCCATGGGCTATGTAGGTGCCGCCGACATTAAAACCATGCGGGAAAAAGCAGAGTTTGTGCAAATCACCAGCGCGGGTATGCGTGAATCGCACGTACATGACGTACAAATTACCAAAGAAGCGCCTAATTACAGAATCGATTAAAACAGCATGCTCTGGAAGCCAATATCTATGCGGCTTCCAGGCCAGTAGTTTTTAACTAAAATACCATCATGAATCATTCAAAAATCCTCATCCTCGATTTCGGCTCACAAGTCACCCAGCTCATCGCGCGTCGTGTGCGTGAAGCGCATGTATATTGCGAAATTCATCCTTGTGATGTGTCGGATGAATTTGTCAAAAACTTTGATGCAGATGGCATTATTTTAAGTGGCAGCCACGCCAGTGCTTATGATAAAGATACCGATAAAACACCGCAATCCGTTTTTGAGCTAGGCATTCCAGTTTTAGGTATTTGCTATGGCATGCAAACCATGGCGCAACAGCTTGGCGGCAAAGTGGAAGCCGGCTCAAAGCGTGAATTCGGTTATGCGGAAATCCGCGCCAGAGGTCATTCTGTGCTATTTAACGATATTCAAGACCGTACCAATATTGAGGGTCACGGCTTGTTAGATGTATGGATGAGCCACGGCGATAAAGTCACCGGGTTACCACCCAATTTCAAAGTCATTGCCAGCAATGAAACCACGCCTATAGCCGCGTTTGCCGACGAAACGCGCCATTTTTACGGTGTGCAATTTCACCCAGAAGTCACGCACACCAAGCTTGGCCAAGCGATATTAGAGCGCTTTGTCATCGATATTTGCAAAGCGAAACCTGACTGGGTAATGAAAGACCATATTGCCGAAGCTGTGGCAAAAATCAAAGTGCAAGTGGGTGATGAAGAAGTAATTTTAGGCCTATCAGGAGGCGTGGATTCTAGTGTCGCGGCCGCCCTCATTCACCGCGCCATTGGTGCCCAGCTCACTTGCGTATTCGTTGACCATGGATTGCTACGCCTGAACGAAGGCGACATGGTGATGGACATGTTCGTCGGCAAACTACACGCAAAAGTCATCCGCGTAAATGCAATTGACCAATTTATGGGCCATTTAAAAGGTGTAACTGACCCAGAAGCCAAACGTAAAATCATCGGCCGTGAATTTGTGGAAGTATTTAAGGCGGAAGCGGCCAAACTTAAGGCAGGCACAGGTGGGCATAAAGGCGCAAAATGGCTCGCGCAAGGCACGATTTACCCCGATGTTATTGAATCTGGCGGCGCAAAAAGCAAAAAAGCCGTCACCATTAAAAGCCACCATAATGTCGGCGGTTTGCCAGAAAAACTAGGCTTGAAATTATTAGAGCCTTTACGTGATTTATTTAAAGACGAAGTGCGCGAACTCGGCGTGGCGCTAGGGTTGCCGCATGACATGGTGTATCGCCACCCATTCCCAGGACCAGGTTTAGGTGTGCGCATTTTAGGCGAGGTGAAAACAGAGCTTGCCGATTTATTGCGTCGTGCCGATGCCATTTTTATCGAAGAACTTCGCAACACCATTGATGAAAAAACGGGCAAAAGCTGGTACGCGCTCACTAGTCAGGCGTTCGCCGTATTTTTACCAGTAAAATCCGTTGGCGTGATGGGCGATGGCCGCACCTATGACTACGTTGTGGCCTTGCGCGCTGTGGTAACAAGCGACTTTATGACCGCACATTGGGCAGAGTTGCCGTACGATTTACTAGGCCGCGTTTCCAATAGAATTATCAACGAGGTACGCGGCATCAACCGCGTGGTGTACGACATTTCTGGTAAGCCGCCCGCAACGATTGAGTGGGAATAGCACGACTGTGTTAAAATCGCTTATAATTTTTTAAGCTGGGGTGAGAAATGAAAAAATTACTATCTTATTGTTTAATAGCTTCTTTTTGCGCTCTACTAGGTTGTGTAACGGATAAGCACACCTACACCAGCCAGCCACAGAAAATATTTGAAGCAGTCAATACAAAATATCCTGCTGATAAAAACACGCTAATTTTTATCGACGCTCCTGAAAGCTATATTGCGCAATATTTAGACAATGCTATGGTTGAAGATCAAGTTGATACAGGCAAAGTGGCGGCGATTATCAGTGCGCTGGCGCTAAAAACCAGTACTGTGGTGGTCGCTGGCGAAGATGAAAAACTCACCGCTACCACATTAGCCGAGGCACTTAGCACAGGCAAAGATAAAATTAATGGTGCTAAAGCCATTGTTATTGGTGCAAAAGACGCGCAGAAAAGCCTTGCGGATTTAGCGACAGCAAGTGGCGTGGCGCTTGAGTTTATCGACAACCCGATCTAATTTTATAATTGAAGGTTTGAGCCGAGCCAATGTAAATCAGGCTCGGCTTGCTTTTATCACAACCCAATTTTTATGAGCCGCGGCTTTGTTAAGGAAGATGATTTAGAACACGCTGGCACCGACGTGCCGGAGCGGCCTGTAAGTGCGCACCCTAATTACGTGACTGCCAATGGCTATGCGCTTTTGCAGGCAGAATCGCAAAAATTAGACCTTGCAAGACGTGCTCTGGAAGCCAATAAGGACGCGCCTTCTGGGCAAGAGCAATTAGCGATCATCAATCGAGATTTGCGCTATATATCGGCACGTTTAGAGAGTGCGCTAATAACCAAGCCAGATGCGGCCTCCAACCAAGTGCTGTTTGGTGCAACCGTGACAGTGGAAGATGAAAACGGTGATAACCTCACCTATGAAATTGTGGGTGAAGATGAAGCCGATATTAAAGCCAACAAAGTCAGCTGGACATCGCCTTTGGCTAAAGCCCTTATCGGCCATAAAATTGGCGAAAATGTCGTTTGGGTTAGGCCAGTTGGCAATGCCACTTTAGAAATTATTAAAATAAGCTATTGATTAGAAAGAAAAAATGAACGATACCAAATCCATCAATGTAAACCCAGCCATTAGCGTCACCCAAGCCATTGTTAAACGCCGCTCTATTAAAGCCTTTGACCCGCATCACCGCATGACAGAAGAAGAAATCGCCAAATTGATGTCGTTGGCTATGCTCTCACCCACCGCATTTAATATTCAAAACTGGCGCTTTGTGGTGGTGACAGACCCTGTTTTACGCCAACAAATCCGCTCTGTAAGCTGGAACCAAGCTCAAGTGGAAGAGGCTTCCCTGTTAATAGTTTTAACAGCAGACTTAAAATCGTGGGCAAAACAGCCAGAGCGTTATTGGCAAAATGCGCCAAAACCAGTGCAAGATTATCTTGTGCCTGCCATTGGCGCCTATTACAAAGACAAAGAGCAAGTGCAACGCGATGAAGGCATGCGCTCTTGTGGCATGGCGGCGATGACCATTATGCTGGCTGCCAAAGAGATGGGTTATGACACCTGCCCAATGGATGGCTTTGATTTTGACGCCGTGGGGAAATTGTTAAATCTGCCTGCAGACCACACACCAGCAATGTTTGTAGTTGTTGGCAAAGCACTAAAAGAAGCTTCAGCCCGTGGTGGCCAATTGACCATGAATGAAGTCGTTATACAGAATAAATTCTAAACTAAGCCAATTTTTGGCAAAAAAATCTAATATTTTTAAGGTAATCCCGTGTTAATCAGCAACAATATCACCATGCAATTTGGCGCAAAGCCACTGTTTGAAAACGTTTCCGTCAAATTTGGCGAGGGTAATCGCTACGGCTTAATCGGTGCCAATGGCTGCGGAAAATCGACTTACATGAAGATTTTAGCAGGTACGCTAGAACCCACCGCTGGCAATATTTCGCTGGACAATCACGAGCGTATGGCGTTTTTGCATCAAGACCAATTTGCCTACGAAGACCAGCGTGTGCTGGATGTGGTGATGATGGGTCATGAAGAAATGTGGAAAGCCATGCAAGAGCGCGATGCCATTTATGCTAACTTAGAAGCCACCGAAGACGACTACATGCACGCTGCAGAACTGGAACACGTGTTTGCAGAATTTGATGGCTACACCGCCGAGGCGCGTGCAGGCGAATTGCTGTTAGGCGTTGGCATCCCAATCGAACAACATAATGGCCCGATGAGCGCCGTCGCCCCAGGCTGGAAACTGCGAGTGCTGCTGGTGCAGGCGCTGTTCGCCAACCCAGACGTGTTATTACTGGATGAGCCGACCAATAACTTGGATATCAACACCATTCGCTGGCTGGAAGATGTGCTGAATAATCGCGGATGCACCATGATTATTATTTCGCACGATAGGCACTTTTTAAACCAAGTATGCACACACACTTGCGACATGGATTACGGCAAATTGGCGGTTTACCCGGGTAATTATGATGATTACATGGAAGCAAGCATTGCCGCACGCAACCAACAAGCCAAAGATAATGCCAAGGCCAAGCAAC
The DNA here is from genome assembly GCA_025360485.1 of Methylotenera sp. Taxonomy (GTDB): domain Bacteria; phylum Pseudomonadota; class Gammaproteobacteria; order Burkholderiales; family Methylophilaceae; genus Methylotenera_A. The sequence goes on from JANYCB010000114.1 coordinate 7,929, forward strand.
AAGTGGCTGATTTGCAAGACTTTGTGCGCCGTTTCTCAGCCAATGCCTCTAAAGCCAAACAAGCCACTAGCCGTGCCAAGCAAATTGATAAAATTAAAATCGAAGTATTCAAACCTTCCAGTCGCCAATATCCGTTCATTCGCTTTGAATATGACGAGCGCGAAAAACTACATCGCAACGCGGTAGAACTTAAAAAACTCAGCCACGGCTTTGATAAACTGCTATTTAACGATGTCGAAATGATGTTTGAAGCGGGCGAAAAAGTCGCGATTATTGGCGAAAATGGTGTGGGCAAAACGACCTTTCTGCGCTGCTTGGCAGGCGATTTAAAACCTAAACACGGTGAAGTAAAATGGGCAGAAAAAGCTACCATTGGCTACTTTGCGCAAGATCACGAATATGAATTTGAGCAAGGCGAAGAGCTGTTCGAATGGATGACACATTACCGCCAAGCAGGCGATGACGACCAAGTCGTGCGTAGCATGCTAGGGCGTTTATTGTTCGGCGGCGAAGATACCAAAAAATCCGTTAAAGTGCTCTCAGGCGGCGAAAAAGGACGAATGATGTACGGCAGACTCATGCTCGGCCGTACTAATGTGCTGCTGATGGATGAACCCACCAACCACATGGACATGGAATCAATCGAAGCGCTAAATACTGCGCTGGATAAATACAAAGGGACATTATTTTTTGTAAGCCATGACCGCGAATTTGTCAGCTCTATCGCCACCCGTATTTTAGAAATTAAACCCGACGGCATTGTAGACTTTACAGGCAATTATGAAGATTACTTGGCGAGCCAGGGTGTAGAATAAACTTGGCTTGTGAATTTGTAACAACCACAACAAAAGCATATACTCTGCGACCCGCATGGATATTGGCTTGCAGGGCATCTATTTTTTTGTTATTTTAATGCAAAAATCAACGTCATCCGGAAAGGTGGCAGAGTGGTTGAATGTACCTGACTCGAAATCA
>JANYCB010000121.1 GCA_025360485.1 Methylotenera sp.
CGAATGACGTAATGTTATATATAAATCGTGGCAACATCTTAAGGGATCTTAAGAGATTCCATGATGCATTGGCAAGTTACGATCGTGCTATTGCTCTAAATCCAGACGCGGCCTCGGTTTACTGGAACAAAGCCATGCTTAAAATTCTACTTGGCGATTACGAAGAAGGATGGCGGCTTTATGAATGGGGTATGAAGTGCGGCAAAAGAAGAACCCTAAGGAATTTTTCACAGCCAAAGTGGTTGGGTGAACAGCCAATTTCTGGAAAAACACTTTTAATTCAAGCAGAGCAAGGCTTAGGTGATGTGATCCAGTTCTGCCGCTATGCATCGTTAGTAGAAGCATTAGGTGCCAAGGTGATCCTTGAAGCGCCAACATCTTTGATCTCGCTGCTTTCAACCCTCAAAGGCAATATCAGGGTGATTGAAGAAGGCCATGATTTGCCTGAATTCGATATGGTTTGCCCAGTCATGAGTTTACCTTTGGCATTCGGAACTAAGATAGAAACAATCCCGGCCACAGTGCCTTATCTAGTAGTAAATCGGGATCAGCAGGCGAAATGGCTTCAACGGCTAGGTACCAAAACAAAACCCAGAGTGGGTCTGGTATGGTCTGGTTCAATGAGTCACGAAAATGATCTCAATCGCAGCATCTCACTTAAATCATTATTGCCGTTGCTTCAACTACCATTAGAGTTTCATTCGCTACAGAAGGAAATTCGACCTAGTGACAGAGAGGCCCTAGCTAGTTTCCATCAGCTTCACACACATCAAAGTGAACTATATGATTTTTCTGATACTGCTGCGCTTATTCAGGAAATGGACCTGATCATCACCGTTGATACCTCGGTAGCACATCTTGCAGGCGCCATAGGCCATCCAACATGGGTATTACTGCCCTACTCACCTGATTATCGCTGGATGTTGGATCGAACCGACAGTCCATGGTATCCAATGATTAGCCTAATTCGACAGCAAGAGATAGGAAACTGGTCCAGCGTGATTTCAAACGTTACCCAACAACTGGAAGCCAGATTCATGACTTAATTGACGAATCAAACATGCAATTTGTTGTTGCTTAGCCAACAAAATCTAAAATGAATCACGTAACACGAATACCCATTAAATTTTAATTTCTTTAATTCTACTAAGCGGAAAGACGCTTTGTTTTTGCGCATCAATTTTGCTTACAAAAAACACTTGCGCGAGCCTTGAGTCTTTTAGTGTTTTACCAAAAAACTGATTCGCCGCATGAAAATGCCTGCCTTCATAAATAATCAAGGTGTTGTATATATTATTCACACGCACGATTTCATCAAACATGCTGTGATAAGTAGTATCCATTTCAATATCGCCAGCTTTAAACCGTGCATCATTATCATCTAAAGCTTGCAAATACTTCTTCTCATCAAAAGATTTATTTTTTTTAAACAATGATGTACCCGAATTTAGCGGTGCTTCTGGCGTTAAGTAAAGCACAGCGGCAAAAATCGTATTGTGATCTGTATGGATAACACCTTGCTTATACTCTGCAGTGACACTTTGAAAGTTAGTTGATAATGCCCAGCGCATATAGTCGTACTCTGCGTTATGAAATACTGACACTAATTTCTTACATATCTTTTCTTGTAGCCCACTATCTAAATCAAATAAATCTTTGGTTCTACTTCCTGGATATACATATTCCACATTAGGTCTCTCATGACAAAATGTATATTTCTGCGCTAGTGCAAATTTTCTAATGGCATCAGGATTTTCATAAAAGTTTTCTACAATAGTGACTGGGTATAGATTCATTTTTTGTGCTTAGCAAGTTAAAGAAGAATGACTTAAGTTTGGTAAAAGTATATCAAAAAATTACATGCGTAAATAAGCGTATGCAAATAAAAAAACGGCAACCGAAGTTGCCGTTTTTAATTTTGCTTTTCTTAAACTAACACAGGGGTAACCCTGCAGTTAATCCTAGAAGAACAAGATTGCGCCCAATGAAACAGTCCTATCTTTACCATTTAATGAAGCTACAGCTTTGTTTTTCAAGTCACTTTTAACATCTGCGTACTCAGCCACTAAATTTAGGTGTTTAGTGATTGGATGGTAAGCACCAAGAACCCACATTTTGTCTTTGAATTCATTAAATGTGTCAACAGTATTACCATCTAATTTAGATTCGCCGTAGCTTAAACCAATTTTAGTGCCAACGGTTGGGATTGTGTAAGTACCTTGAACGTACCAGTCTGTTGAATCACGAGTTTTGCCTGTTGTGTCAAAACCGTCACGCAACTGAATAATAGTACCCATACCAGAACCTTGACCGTAGTAACCAGTCACACCAAAGCCAGCAGCACTAACAGTACCGCCTAAGTCCCATGCATCTGCACGGTCATTTCTAGTAACGCCAGCAACACCAGTTGATAAGCCTTGAACTTTTTCTGAAATACCAGAAACCCAAACTTTACCGCCGAAGTCCCCAGCCCACTCGTAGCTTGCTTTACCTTCGAATGCTGGTGATGCACCACCACGGCTAGTTGAACTTGCACCCGTTACTACAGCTGATGACACATTCCAAGCTTGTGTTACACCGCCTGTAAAGCTAAAGCCATTCCAGTTTGGTGATGAGTAAGCGATTTGTGATTTCCAGTCAGCATACATAAAACCAGTACCGATACGACCTAAAGTTGTTGTGTTACCAGCCAAGAAACCAGCACCAGAACCAACACCCAACAATGTCATGTCGTTCAAGATAGCGTCTGAAGCATAAATGCCTAAGTCTTTACCTAGTTTGATAGAACCCCATGATTTGTCGCCGAATGTTAAGAACGCTTGACGGTTTTCTTGGTTAGAACCTTGAATACCAGAATTTTTTGTTGATATACCTGGGTTAATGCTGATTGTGAAACCAACATCTAGATCATTTTCACGTGTTTTGCCAGAAACTGATAGATAGTCAGGTAGCAAGCCAGTTGTAATGTTAGAAGCTGTGCTTGTGCCAGTATCGTTTGCACCACCTAAACCAACACTGCTGCCTGAGTGGCGTGTTGATGTGTAGTAAGCGTTTACAACACCACCGATGTCCAATGTCCAATCGCCTGCTGGAATCATGATACCAGCGTTTGCGCTTGAAGCACCAGCCAATAAAGCTGCTGCAACTGCTAAACTTAATTTCGTTTTCATATAAATCTCCATTTTTTGTTTCTAAAAAGTTTACTGCCTATTTTGCTATTTAAAACGTACTACTAAAATACCCTCATTCTTGAAACCATATTATTTCTAATACTGCACCAAAAACGAGAAAGTTCGCGAACTCTCCCAATAAAACAACTTACTTAAATATTTACTAAGAAGGTTTAGCAAGTATGCCAAAAGGTAGCTTTTAAGAGCAAGCTATTTGTGGCTTTTTGTGACAGTTTTAAGTGAATGTTGTAATTGCGCAACATGCGTGGCGCGCACCTTGGCATCGCGCTAGAAATATTCTTCCACAGCAAACAGCCTGCGATGTTCGCGTATGGCAAAGCGATCGGTCATGCCGGCAATGTAATCGGCCACTGCGCGGGCTCTATCTTCTTTGGCATATTGTTGAAACTCGTGCGGCATCAAGCCGATGTCGCCCAAAAACACAGCAAAAAGCTCGCGAATGATGCGCTCTGCCTTGGCGCTCATGCGGTTAACTTTGTAATGTTGATATAAATTTTTGCGCAAAAACTGTTTAAGCGCATGGTTTTTGGTGGTCATTTCATCGCTGAACCCCACCAAATAAGACGCTTGGCGAATATCTTGAATGTTTTGTGGATTAAGCTGGGCTATATTTTTGGCACTTTGTGTACATAAATCGACCACCAGCACGTTGATCATGCGACGTATGGTTTCGTGAATCATCCGCTTTTGCTCAAGTTTTGGATATTTTGTTTTCACGATATCGAGCTGTGTGGCAAATAGTTCAACGCTTTGCAGCTGCTCGATAGTAATTAAGCCAGAGCGCAAGCCGTCATCTACGTCATGATTATTATAGGCGATTTCATCAGCAAAGTTAGTGACTTGCGCTTCTAAACTTGGGTTGGTTTTGTTAATAAAACGCAAACCCACATCACCGATTTGCTTGGCGTTTTTAATAGAGCAATGTTTTAGAATACCTTCTCGCAACTCGAAGGTGAGGTTTAGGCCATCAAATTCGGCGTAGCGCTGCTCAAGCTTTTCCACCACACGCAATGATTGCAAATTATGCTCAAATCCGCCGAAGTCGCGCATACAATCATTTAGCGCATCTTGCCCAGCGTGACCAAATGGCGTATGGCCAAGATCGTGCGCCAGCGCGATACCTTCTATTAGGTCTTCATGCAGGTTGAGTGTACGCGCAATGCCGCGCGCCAACTGCGCCACTTCTAAGCTATGCGTTAAGCGGGTACGAAATAAATCGCCTTCGTGGTTTACAAATACTTGCGTTTTATATTCTAAACGGCGAAAAGCGGTGGAGTGAATAATGCGATCACGATCGCGCTGAAAAGCGTTGCGAACTGGCACACCATTGATAAGCTCTGATGGTGGCTCATCATAATGGCGTCCAATAGAGGCTTCAGGATTTGCTGCATAAGGTTTTAACATAAAGTAGCAAGCATGCGTTAGGTGATTGCTTCTAAAGTTTGTTTAAGCTTGCTAACATCATAATCACTAGTAATCACGGCATTGCCGATGCCCTGCTGCAACACTAGTCTGATTTTTCCATCGACCACTTTTTTGTCCATTCCCATTAAATCCAAGTACTTTTCTACGCCCAAATTAGGTGCCCTGAGAGGCAAGCTGGATGCGCTTAGTAGGGCATGCATTCTTTTTACTTCATTCGCATTTAACCAACCCAAGCGTTGTGATAAATCCGCCGCCAACATAGTGCCCGCCGCCACCGCCTCACCATGTAACCACACGCCATAACCCATGCCATTTTCAATCGCATGGCCAAAAGTGTGGCCTAAGTTTAACAAGGCGCGTTCGCCAGCCTCATGTTCATCCGCAACCACCACCTCTGCTTTATTTTTACATGAGCGATATATAGCGTATGTAATTACTGCTTCATCCAACGCCATGAGCTTGCTGATGTTGGTTTCTAGCCAATCGAAAAAATCGGCATCGCGAATGAGGCCATATTTAATGACTTCTGCCACGCCGGCAGAAAACTCACGTGCTGGCAAAGTTTTTAGCGTTTCAATATCTGCCAACACTACTTTTGGCTGATAAAATGCTCCAATCATGTTTTTGCCAAGAGGATGATTGATGCCAGTTTTACCACCCACACTAGAATCGACTTGCGAGAGCAATGTGGTAGGAATTTGAATAAACGGCACACCACGCAGATAGGTGGCTGCGGCATAACCTGTTAAATCGCCAATAACACCGCCACCTAGTGCAATTAGCGTCGTGCTGCGCTCACAACGGTTTTTAAGTAAGGCATCGTATATGAGGTTTAAGGTGTCGCTATTTTTATAGGCTTCACCATCGGGAAGAATAATCTCAATCACACTCACACCAGCATCACGCAGCGGCTGAGCTAGTTTGTTAAGATATAAAGGTGCCACGGTCGTGTTGGTAACAATGGCCACTTGTTTGCGTTTTAGATGCGGCAAAATTAAATCTGCTTGGGTAATTATGTTAGCCCCAATGTGTATTGAGTAAGCGCGGTCACCAAGGGCTACTTGTAGTGTTTGTATCATGCGTTTTTTATGGATCGTTCAGATAACGATTTTTCTATTTGATTCAATATATTCGTTACAGGTTGATTACCCGTATCGAAAATTAGCGTAGCTGTTTGCGTATAGAGCGGGTTACGTTCTGCATAAAATTGCTCTAGTTTAGCGCGAATATCTACGTTTTGCAGTAAAGGTCGATGTTTATCATTGCGTGTTCTGTGCCAAAGCTCATGCACATTGGCGCGCAAGTATATTACCGTGCCATTGGTTTGCAGCAACGCTCGATTCTCTTCTAAAATCACTGCGCCACCTCCTGTGGCCATAACAATATTATTAAGCTTGGTGAGATCTTGAATCACCGCCGTTTCGCGCTTACGAAAACCAGCCTCACCTTCGAGCTCGAAAATGACAGGGATTTTCACGCCTGTGCGTTTTTCAATTTCATGATCGGTATCATAAAAAGTTTTGCCTAAATGTTTGGCTAGCAGTTTACCTATGGTAGTTTTGCCAGCACCCATTAAGCCGATAAAAAAAATGTTGCCAGAATTTGTTACCACAATAAAAAATGCCTATCACGCTAATGATAGGCATTTTAAGCCAAAGCTAGCATTCTGTCAGGTCGGATTACCTTAATCCTAAACTTTCATCCATTATTTTTGGAGTAACGAAAATAAGTAGCTCAGTCTTATCATCTTGCTTAGTTCTATGTTTAAAGGCATTGCCGATAATTGGTAAATCACCAAAGAATGGTACTTTATCCACATCGTTACGCTCGGTTTGCTCGTAAATACCACCCAAAACAGCTGTTTCACCATTTGCTACCAATACCTGTGTAAGCACATTTTGAGTGTTGATAGCTGGTCCAGCAGGCGTAAGTGCGCCTTGACTATCTTTTCTCACTTCTAAATCCATAATGATTTTTTCATCGGGTGTAATTTGTGGTGTGACCTCAAGACTTAACTCTGCCTTTTTAAAAGACACCTGGGTTGCGCCGCTGGATGTACCTGAATTGTAAGGTATTTCAACACCTTGAGCGATTCTAGCTTTTTGCTGATTCGCCGTGGTTACGCGCGGGCTAGATACAATCTTACCGCGTTTGTCGGTTTCGAGTGCGCTAAGCTCTAAGTTGAGCAATAGCCCTGCAGGCAATCGGAATAAGCTGAAAGCGACGGTGCCAAATGCACCTGTAACTGGTAAGTTTGAGTTTAATCCTCCAGTGTTACCAATTGCAGATGCTATTGTTGTGGAGCCAGTTGCACCAGCTGTATTATTTAGTGTTCCGCCTATACTAATGGCGTTAGTACCTCCACCACTTTGTGCCCCATGCTGAACGCCAAATCTTGCACCTAATTCCTTACCAAATTTATCATCCGCAATCACGATGCGTGACTCAATCATCACCTGTTTAACCGCAACATCTGTCTTGTTGATAATCTCTTGAATTTCATCTAATTTTTTAGCAGTGTCTTGTATAAATAATGTATTAGTTCTGGGGTCCACCACAGCGCTACCACGTTTTGAAAGTATACTTTTACCTGCGCCTGCGCCAGCAGATCCGCTACCACTTAAAATACTTGTTAGATCTGAAGCTTTTTGGTATTTAAGTGTGAATACTTCAGTACGCAACGGCTCTAAGTCTGCAATTGCATTAGTGGCTTCCAATTGAGCCTTCTCTTTAGCTGCCACTTCTTCAGCTGGAGCAACTGTAATGACGTTGCCTACTTTACGCATAGCTAAGCCCTTATTTTGCATAATGATGTCCATGGCTTGATCCCAAGGCACATCTTTCAATCTTAATGTGAGGTTACCAGTAACGGTATCACTAGTGATAATATTTAAACCAGTAAAATCAGCAATTACCTGCAATACAGAGCGCACTTCAATATTTTGGAAATTTAGGGATAGTTTTTCACCTGAGTAACCAGGTTTTGAACCCTTAACCAGTTTATTAGGATCTTCAATGATTTGGCGCACATCAATAATGAATTTTTTATCCGCTTGATAGGCAGACTGTTCCCACTCACCTTTTGGCTCTATCACGATGCGACCGTTTTTGCCTTGCTTCATGGTATCTACATACAACACCGGCGTATTAAAGTTAATGACGTTTAAGCGACGTTGCAATTCTGATGGCACGTCAGTATTCACAAAATCAACAATAAGCAGCTTGCCTTTTTGTTTGATATTGATACCAGTGTTTGCATCTGATAAATCAACCATAATGCGGCCTTCGCCATTTTTACCACGTGCAAAATCCACATTAGAAATAGCATGTCCTTGTGGGTCAGAAGCTTTTGCTTCCGCAAAGCGCGTTTCAGCGGGAGCATTTGCAGCCACATCACTGCCTTGCAAAGTAATAATGACATCATTACCGCTTAGCGTGGTATTGTAACTTACGTTTCTAGACAAATTCAGCACCATCCGTGTGCGGTCTTTAGCTTGCGCTAAAGAAACACTTTTTAGCGCCCCTTGCTCACTAGGGATATTGCTCTTGGCTAAACCATTGGCAGTCTGTGGAAAGTCTAATGCAATTCGAGCTGGATTATTAAGCGTAAATCCAGCTGGCGGATTGGCGAGCGCCTCTTTCAAATGCACGCGAATGCTGACCCTTCCACCTGATAAAGCTGAAAAGTCAATATTTTCTATCCTATTGCTCAATAAATCTTCATCGGCCGCATATACATTACCCAATAAGCATGTGCTTATTAGTAGCATTAATGCAAATAGTTTTGTCATCATTTTATTCATGTCCATTCCCATCATTTATTCTTGCAGATTAATACTAGCAGTACGTTCTACCCAATCGCCAGTCAGGTCGTCTTGGATAATTTCTTTGAGCGCAATTTCAGCCTCATCAATTTTAGTAATTAAGCCAAAATTAGGGCCTATATAATTACCCACTTTTGCTTGTTGCACCGTGTTATCTGGAGTCTTAATCAGCGCATAAGTGAGTTTATTTTTACTTATTAAACCTACATATTTCAAGCTCTCTAATGGGTAAGCCTCTAACGCCTCTTTAGGACGATTGGTATTGGGTTGTAGGGCACCTGTTTTGCCAGTCGCTTTACGCGCTTTAAAGGGATCTGACAAGGTGCCATCCGCATTATATTGCAGTGGCGTATACGGCAGCACCTCTGGCAAAGGCTCTACGCCTTTACCCATATTATCAGCAGCTGTAGCCATGAATTTATCAAGATCATCACCCTTGCCACCATTGCAAGCCACCAGCAAACCAATTAGTGCAGTTACAAGTACAATGCTTAGCAGTTTATTTATGTTTAGAATCATTTTTTTACGCCCTTCATTGCAGCAGCTTTTTTCCCTGCCACTTCAGAGGAATCTAAATAACGATAAGTTTTTGCTACCGCTTCCAATGTTAGAACGCTGTCTTTACTGTCATTACTTAATGGCGTGATTGATAAATCGTTTAGAGTCACAATTCTAGATAATTTAGAAATATCGGTCGCAAATGCACCAATATCATGATATTTACCCTTAATTTTGATTTGGATTGGCATTTCGGCATAAAAGTCTGCGGGAGTTTCTTGACCTGGCTTAAATAAATCAAATTCTAAGCCACGTCCAAGTCCCGCTTGGTTTATATCGGTTAATAAACCATCCATTTGCGATTTATCAGGAAGTTGTTTCAGCAAAGCACCAAAGGTTTTTTCAATATCAATCATTTGCTGTTTATAAGCATCTATTTTTACCGCTTGTGCCTTTTTAGCTAAAAACGTTTGGCGCAACTCTTGCTCTTTTGCTTTCGCCTGATCAATTTCAGCAATCTGGTCACTCCATAAGAACCAATAACCAAGACCCACCAATATTAGAAATAAAATACCAAGCAACACCAGCTTAACTGGCATGGACATACTGCCTGCATTTTTAAAATCTATGTTATTAAAATCATCTAATTTCATTATTTAGCTCCCATCTTTTTGGGCGCTTCTTCCACTTTAGGCGCTTTTAAACTCACAGTCAGCGTGAAATTATTTAGCTTTATATTGTTCACAGTAGTCGATTGAATTTCAATAAGATTAGGTGATTCCATCCAATTCGACACGCTTAAATTTCTCACCAATGTAGCCACGCGCGCATTGGTATCGGCAACACCTACCAAGGTAATTAAATTACCTACCTGTTTAATACTTTTAAGATACAAACCTTCTGGTAATTGACGCGTTAATTCATCTAAAATGACTACCGATTGGCTGCGATTGGTTTGTAAATTTTCTACTACACGTTTGCGTTCCAGCACGTTATTAATTTGATCTTTTAGATCTTTAATATCGGCGATTTCTTTATCTAGACTAGTGATTGCTTTTTCTAGACGCCCATTTCGCTCAACCTGGGAATCTTTTTGTGAACTAAGCAGTTGCCAGCCCATAAACACTACTGCGCAGGCTGCGCCAGCTGCCATTAAACCCATCAAACCAAACTCACGCTGACGTTCTGCGCGCTTTATTTGACGATGCGGTAATAAATTGATGCGCATCATATTAATCCACCCCGCGCATTGCAAGGCCACAAGCGATAATCAAAGCAGGTGCATCAATTGCGACCTGCTGTTGTTTCACTCTAGAGCCTAATGACATTGATTGAAAAGGATTCGCAACAATGGTATTGACTTGTGTGCGATCTTGCACCATCACCTCAATTGCTGGAATGGCGGCACAGCCACCTGCCAACACCATATGATCGACACGATTATACTGCGTAGAGCTGGTAAAAAACTGTAGCGCACGCGCCACTTCTGTTGAGAGTGATTGCATAAATGGTTGCAAAACTTCACTTTCGTAGCTATCGGGTAAACCGCCTTTACGTTTGGCAATTTCAGCTTCTTCCATCGACAAACCAAAACGCCGTTGAATTTCTTGTGTTAACTGCCCACCACCAAATGCTTGTTCACGCGTATAAATTGAGACGTTGTTATGTAGCACATTGATATGCATCATCACCGCTCCGACGTCTACAATCATCACGGTCTGATCTTTGCCTGCATTGGGCAATTGATTTGCAATCAGGCTATACGCAGCTTCAGTAGCATATGTATCTACATCCATTACTGTTACTTTAAGTCCCGCATCTTCAGCCGCTGCTACACGGTCTTCAATTTTTTCTTTTCGAGCTGCAGCAATTAAGACTTCTACCTCATCTACATTATTAGGCGCTGGACCAATAATTTGAAAATCAATATTCACTTCTTCTAATGGGAAGGGAATGTATTGATTAGCCTCTGCTTCGACTTGCGATTCCATATCTATTTCCCGCAAGCCAGCTGACATCAAGACTTTTTTGGTAATTACCGCAGCAGAAGGCAAAGCTAGTGCGGTACGCTTTTCGCGTGTGCCCAATAATTTCCATGCAAGTTTAACCGCATCAGAAACTTGCTCCAAGCCAGAGACATTGCCATCCACAATCGCATCTTTCGGGATAGCGGCAATAGAATAGCCTTCAAGACGGTAGCTACCCTTACCAGCGGTGGAAAGTTCTACCATTTTGACAGCTGAAGTACTAATATCAACCCCGATGAGAGGTGGCGTACTTTCATTAAAAAAATCGAATTTCAAATTAAAATTCTCTTTCTATATTCGTTAGTTATGCGCAATAGTGATAATTTACATTAAATCCTAGCAACAACTTATCGCCCTGTAAAGCAAATTTTTATTTTAAATTTATGAAATGGCCACATTTAGCGCATATGTATCATTTTTAATACAGTCTATATAATAAATATTTATATAATCTATTTTTTATATAACCATTATTTTCTTCTTTGTTTTGTTTAATTAGCTTAAGCTTATATACTGTCGCAATAAATGCAATTTAAGCATGATTCAACTCGTTAAAGCTCCTTTATGATTCCAAAAAAGTGGTGGCAATTTCTTATACTATTTGTCATTGTTGGCAGCCTTTCATTGGCCGCGCTATCAGCGCTTGCCATCACGCTTATCTACCCAACATTACCTTCGCTAGACGCGCTAACTAACTATCAGCCAAAGCTGCCATTACGTGTTTACTCGGCTGATGGTTACTTAATTAGTGAGTTTGGCGAAGAAAGACGCGCCTTTGTAAAAATTGAGGAGGTGCCTAAAAGTTTAAAAGATGCCGTTTTGGCCATTGAAGATAGACGTTTTTATCAGCATCATGGCGTTGATACCACTGGCATCATGCGCGCGATTAAAAATAACCTCACTGGCAAAAGCCACGAAGGCGCTAGTACTATTACCATGCAAGTGGCTAAAAACTTTTTCACCGTTCCAGGTGGCAAGCGCACCATGGTTACTAAAGTGAAAGAAGCTTTATTGGCAATCAAAATAGAGAAAGCCCTTAGCAAAGATCAAATTTTTGAGCTATATTTAAATCAAATTTACTTAGGTCAACGCGCCTATGGCTTTGCGGCAGCTTCACAAGTCTATTATGGCAAACCGCTCAAAAAACTCACATTAGCCGAATCTGCACTTCTGGCAGGCTTACCTAAAGCGCCTTCTGGCTACAACCCTTACATCAATCCCAAACGCGCCACGGAAAGGCAGCACGCGGTATTATCTGATATGTATCGCTATGGCATGATAGATCAAGCCAGTTATAACGAAGCTTTACAACAAAAATTGGTCTTCAAAGCATCAAAACAATCGCGCGACTTTGCAGCCGATTATGTGGCAGAGATTGTGCGCCAAATGCTATATGAAAAATATCAAGATGCTATTTATAGTAGCGGCATGAAAGTGTATACCACCATTAAAAAAGCCAATCAAGAAGCCGCAAATAACGCCGTGTTACAGGGAATATTGGAATATCAACGCCGCCAGGGCTACCAAAAACCAGAAAAAAATATCGATTTGAACCAACTAAAATCGACCAGTCTTGAAGAGGGACTGCAATTGGCTTTAGTCGACTTTGACGAATATAACGGCTTTGTTCCCGCCATTGTCACCAGTGTTTCGCCAAAAACCGTCAAAATATACACCAAAAATGACGAACGCATTGAAATTAGCGGTGTAGGCCTTAGCTTGTTGCAAAAAAACTTGGCTGACAAAGATCCCAAAAACTTTAAGATTAAACCTGGCTCGGTCGTACGTGTAATTAAAAGTCAAAATGAATGGATCATCGTACAGCTACCGGAAGTTGAATCTGCGCTTGTTGCGCTTGATCCTAATGATGGCGCAGTGATGGCGCTAGTAGGCGGTTTCGACTATAACAAAAGTAAATTTAATCATGTCACCCAAGCTTGGCGCCAGCCAGGCTCTAGCTTTAAACCGTTTATCTATTCGGCCGCCTTAGAAAAAGGCTTTACCCCCGCTACCATTGTAGAAGATGAACCATTTTCCATGACGGCGAGTGAAGTGGGTGGTGAAAAAGACTGGACGCCTAAAAACTTTGATGGCAAATACGATGGTCCAATCAGACTTCGAACTGCGCTGACAAAGTCTAAAAATATGGTGTCGATACGTGTTTTACAAAAGATTGGTGCGCGCTATGCACAAGATTACATCACTAAATTTGGCTTCTCGCGTAAAGATCATCCCGCTTATTTAACTATGGCGTTGGGCGCTGGTGCGACCACGCCCTGGGCAATGGCCAATGGCTATGCCGTGTTTGCCAACGGCGGTTATCGCATCACGCCACATCTTATAAGCAAAATAACCGATGCGAATGGCCAGGTGATAGAAGAAATGCGTTATCCACGGGCTGGAATAGACGCGCCAAGGGTAATTGATAGTCGTAACGTTTTTTTGATGACTTCGATGATGCAAGACGTCGTATCTAGAGGCACCGCAACAAAAGCTAAAGTACTTGGCCGCCAAGATTTGGCGGGTAAAACTGGCACTACCAATAACCAAGTGGATGCTTGGTTTGCTGGCTTTAATCCCAAACAAGTCGCCATTGCGTGGATAGGTTATGACCAGCCACGCTCATTGGGCAAAGATGAAACGGGTGGCAAAGCGGCCTTACCAATTTGGATACGCTACATGTCAACCGCGCTGCAAGGCATGCCAGATGTGCCTTACACAGTGCCAGATGGCGTGATGAAAGTTAAAATCGATGCCCTTTTAGGCACGCTAGTCAATGAGGACGAAGAGGGCATATACGAATATTTTTATCAAGAAAACCCTCCCCCAGTCGTGGAAACCGTATTACCGCCAATGGAAGACCCGACGGCTGCAGATTTTCCTGAAAGTGCGTTCCCTAACAGTATGACCGATAACCCGTTGCAGCCGCAGCCACCTGAACCGCAACAAAATGGCAGCGCAACTGAACGGAACAGGGGAGAGCGTTCAAGACAACCTAGCACGAACAGCAATTCAGACAACAATAACGACTCCGCGAATCGTGTTTTGAATCCGTCAGGATTTTAAGCTTACTTTTTAAGTTTTAATGTCACCATGGCACGTGAAAATTTAGACCATATTCGGCAACTCATCGCCCAGCAAGCCGCACGCATGATGGCGGAAGACGGAGTTAATGATTTTGCTTACGCCAAAAAAAAGGCTGGCCGCCAACTTGGCGTAAGTGAAAATAGTGTACTCCCGACAAACGCCGAGATTGAAGAAGAAATCCGGCTGTATCACGAAATTTACAACGCCGACGAACAACCACTAGAGCTCGCAAAGCTTCGCAAAACGGCGCTTATTACCATGCAACTGTTCGAGCGCTTCAATCCACACTTAACTGGCAGCGTACTCGATGGTACTGCAGGAAAATTCGCACAAACAAATATTCACCTATTTGCCGATAGCGCCAAAGAGGTAGAAATGTTTCTGCTCAACCAGCAAATTCCGTTTGAAAGTAGCGAGAAAAGCTACCGAATTTCGGACAAACCCAGCAAAGATAAAAAAGAAAAAGTTCGCAAAACGGTGCCTGTATTCACGCTAGAAACTGAACTTGGTTTACAAAAATTAAGCGTTTTTGAGTTTGATGATTTGCGAGTGGCAACAAAAAAAACCAGCGATGGTAGTAATGCTAATCGCGCAGATATTACAGAATTAAAACAATTAATCGCCTAGTTTTTACGTTTAGTCTTTGTGCGTTTGATACCAATGCAGCATGGTTTGGTTGTAGGTATCTACTTCCCTATGCAATAGCTCTCTACTTACCTTGTCATCCGTAGCACAAACCTCTATCTCCGCAATCTGGTAATTTGTTAAGGCATCAACACTCGATTCCTGTTTGCCAGATTCATGTTGCCCAGTCTTGGTGCATTCTTGTGCTTCTATTATTTTTAACATGCGTAAATTGCCAGCTTCAATATCTTTTTTCGCCATGGCTATACTGCCTTCTTTAGCCAGTGTTTCTGCGATTGGGTCTACATTAGCAGCCATTCCGCTTACAGCAGGTGCGCTAGCAGGTGCTGCTTTCGATAACACTTGCTTAGAGCCGACTTCTGGTGCGGAAGCTGTTACAGCAGCCTCAGGCACCCTAGCGGCGGTGACAGCAACATTATTTTTATCTGCCAATTCTGAAACTACACTAGCCACCTCAGTTTTTCCTGCGAGTTTTTTTTGTGCTACTAAATCTGTAGACAAACTTCTTTTTGCTTTTGCTTGCATGCCTTCCGCACGCACAGGCGCTTTTTCTGCTGAAGCTGCGGCGGCATCTAGCTCTCTGGCTGGTTCCTCTTGGCGCGTTTCTAATTTATCTTGCTCGGACGCACTGGCTGCAGGCGTTACAGCCTTGCTTTGCGCCACATCTTTCACTTCAGATTTCACCCATATAGCGCCATCTGGAACTTGTTCTCGCACCATCACCATTACCAACAAGGCAACCGCAAAGCTACTTATGCCAGCCAACTGCCAATTTGCAACCCGCCATCCATCCAACGCATTCAAACAACGCTTAAGCCAAGTCTCAGGCTTTGGACCTACTACTTTAGTAGCATAGTTTAAAACGTTTTTGCGCACAGCATCATCTGGCGCTAGTTCGCTATCTGGCGCATGTTGTAATGCTTGCCGTAAATGTTCGTCGCGTAAACTCAAAGCGTACTATCCAAGTCTGTAATTGGCTGTAAATGCGCGCCCATACAAGCGCGCAGTTTACTGATTGCATAGCGCAAACGGCTTTTCACCGTTTCAAATTCTGCATTCACTACTTGGGTAATTTCGTCCAAACTTAACCCATCGTCATGATGCAATAAAAAAGTCGCCCGTTGCAGTTCGGGCAATCCGTCTAAGCAATTGAGCAATTTTTGACCCGCTTTACGCCAAAACGCTTGCTGCTCAGGCTGTTCAGCAATTGCGGCAGGCCACAGTTGCCATGGCGCTTGGGCGTCATCATCCATCCAGCCTTCATCGGCAGAAACTTCACGTCCACCTTTGCGCAACACATCAATCGCACGATGATGCGCCAAGGTGTAGAGCCAAGTTTTAAAGCTGGCATTGTCACGCGCCAGCCAGCTATCGCGCGCATCGACTAATTTCATCCAAGTATCCTGAAACACCTCGTCCGCCTGAGCAACTAAAGCCATACCCAAAAGACGCCGCACATAACGATAAAGCGGCTTTTCGTGCCGCGCGTATAAAAGCTGAAAAGCATGCGCCTCACCCGCGCAAAATTGTCGCATTAAATCTTCATCTGCAAAAACATCACTCATAGGAAATAGTGTGGCATTAGCTAGTTAAACGGTCAATGTACATGTGTGGGGTTAAAAATTTAGATTGATTATAAATAGATATTAAAATAGATGCTCTGCAGACCAATATCCATGCGGCTTCCAGAGCATCTATTTTACCGAATTCGCATGGTTTGTTTTTGACTTTCAATCCCCTTGTGCCGCGCCTTCGGATAGAGCGGCAGCGGGGTAGCTTTTTCTTTGGTTTCTTTCTTGTGGCTAAGCAAAAGAAAGAAACTCGCCTAAAGGCGAAAGAGTTGCCTCTGATTCGGTATGCTATATCTAACAAAACCTCTTCTATTACGAATAACGCGAAATGTCCTGAATGCCAAGCGTGCCTTTATTATTTCTACGTCATATAGGTAATCTTGCAGAGCTTCTTGTATTTGTACTTTCGTAACTTCAGAGCGCACCCCAACTATTACTTTTCTAAGCTTAAATTGAGAGTCAAAGTCTTTAAAATAGATTAACTTGCTAGGATTTTCAGGATGCGGTTCTGAACTTTCTAAGTTTGCTTGGACTCGGATCTCATCTTCATATTTCCAGCTTAAATATTTGGTGTAAAGAATTTTCTTCATCTTTTCCTCACTCAGTCCAACATTAGGCTTATTTAAATCAAGAGAATAAGGTAGTTTCGATTTTCGATACTTTATATCTTCGACAATATCATCGTCCACTTCAAATCCTAGGCAGATGCCGTAATGTTTATCTGCGTAATGACTCCACAGCAGAGGATTACTCCATCTTCTACTTAAACAAATTACACCAAATTTTTTACCAATTTCTTGGATAGTGGTTTGCCATACTTTTCTATGTTGTGGTTTTAGAAGAGGAAAAGTCCATAATTCAAACGGATCATTTAAATCAGGAATAAGTGAAATCTTGATGCGTTTTTTTCTAATATCATCAAGAGCATGCTCTGCATTTAGAAAATTATACAAGCGCATATGTAAACTAGCTTAACTTGATTTCAACCATCTCGCCACATCCATCGCAAAATAAGTCAA
>JANYCB010000131.1 GCA_025360485.1 Methylotenera sp.
ATAAATCCACCACCTCGTTTACTGGCGCTGCATTTAACCACACTGGTGTTGCGACTGGGACCTGTGCAACTTGTCATGGATCTACCGCCACTGGCAAGTCTGCAGGACATATTGTTACATCAGCTTCGTGTGATACCTGCCATCGCACTACAGCGTGGATACCTGCTTCCATGAACCATACTGGTATTGTTGCTGGTTGCTCAACTTGCCACAATAATGTAGCTGCATTGGGTAAACCAGCAACTCATTTCCCAACCAGTATGGAGTGTAGTACTTGCCATAAGAGCACCACCAGTTTTACTGGTACAACAATGAACCATACTGGCATTGCAACAGGTTGCGCCAACTGCCATAACGGCGCCTATGCAAATGTGGTATCAAAACCAGCTACTCACTTAGCGACGAGTGCGGGTTGTGAAACTTGCCATAAATCAACCACATCGTTTGCTGGTGCTGCATTTAATCATACTGGCATTGTGGCAGGCTCTTGTGCAACTTGCCATAACGGTAGCACCTCAGCCAAGGCCATGCCAGCTGGTACGCACGTACCAACTACAGTTTCTTGTGATGTTTGTCACACTAACACCACATCATTTACTAATACTAAAAAACCTAACCATGCGCTACTCACGGGTACCTGCAAATCATGTCATGGTGCAAATTACAATAATGTCGTATCTAGATCTGTTACGCATCAAAGTAAAACTGCCACTGATTGTAATAACTCTGGTTGCCACAGCACTAGCACTTTTAGTAAATAATTGCTTGTTGCAAATATGTTGTTGGGATTGTAAACGAACTAGTTTTGACTCATAAAAAGTTGCTAATTTGCTTTAAATTGCTATACTAAGCGCATGATAAATATAAGATTTGAGGAGTATGGTGCGCCATATTAAAGTTTTAATTTTGCTTTTCTGGGCATTGTCGACGTATGCCATAGGTGCTACCACCTCGGATGTGGCGCAGATACTGGATGAGCCAGACGTGATGGCTGTTGGTGATGAAGCGGATATTCGTATTAATTTCACGGTTCCAGTTACTTATCTTCGCAGCTTTCCAGATGGCCCAAGTGACACTCTGCGGATTACGCTTAATATACCCGACGCTTGCGTGGCCGAGCAATTGCGCGTGCAGGAGTCTAAAAACTCTCCTAGAGCTAGAATAATTACGCCCTTTACGCTAACTTTCCCAGAAATAATTTCGAAATCTCAAACGGGTAATACAGTTTGTCGCATTACAGGCAATCGAGTAGATACCAATAAAACACTTTTAATGCATTTTGATAGCATTAGCACCTACAAAGTGAGGTTGGGCGACGATAACCACAGTATTATTGTTAGAGTGCCTTTGCGTGCGGAGCCAATTGCTACTTTTGTAACACCTAAATTTACTGTGGCTGCGCCGCCAGAAAATGCTAGCGCGAAAGACCTGATGACAGCAGGTAAAGCGGCGATGGCAGCTGGCGAGTATGAGAATGCAACGCAAATCTTTAACCGTTTGCTGAATCTTCCGCCAAATGAATATTCACAAGATGCACAAGAGTTGGTAGGTAATGCGCGAGATAAAAACGGCGATTTTGCAAAAGCCAAGATTGAGTACGAGCTTTATTTGAAGCTATACCCGCAATCTGAAGGTGCTTTGCGCGTGAATACCCGCTTAGCCGCCATTGAGAACGGTACAGCGAGGGTTGCTGAGAATAAGTTTTCAACTAAAAAACAAATTAATCAAGTCAACCAAAACAACGTGTTTGGAAGTTTGTCGCAGTATTACTATGGCAGTAAAACCATGACGGATACTACGAATGCAGGCGTAAAAACCAGTACTCGTACTACTGATCAATCTGCCTTAGTGACTAGTTTTGATATCACGGATCGTTGGCGCCATAATCAGTATGACGATAAATTGGTGTTTAGAGATCAACAAACACATAATTTTCCAAAAGGCCCTAACTTTATTGATATCAATCGCTTAAATGCAGCTTACTGGGATCATGACGATAAATTACTGGGTTATATGTTCCGCCTTGGTCGTCAGCCAGGTAACTCGCAAGGCGTGTTGGGTAGGTTTGATGGCGCTTTTGCCAAGTATTCGATAAATGATAATTATAGAATAACTGGTGTTGCTGGCGTGCCAGACAATGGTTCGCATTCAAGCATTTTAACCAATCGCCACTTTTATGGCACTGCCTTAGAGTTTGGCTTGCCTAGTTCTACTTTCAGCGGCAATGTATATGCTATTCAACAAGTGGCAGATAGCCTAACTGAGCGACGTGCACTTGGTAGTGAATTGCGCTACTTTAACAACTCAACTTCGTTGTTTGGCTTGGTGGATTACGATACGATTTACCACGACGTGAATATTGCATTGTTGCAAGGGAATTGGACTTCCAGCAATGAGATTACTTTCAATGCGCTGTTGGATCATCGTAAATCACCTATTTTGTATGGTGAAACAGGCATTCAAGCAGTGCCTTTTGCCACACCATTATCGGTTGGCGGGCTGCGGAAAGTGCTGACTGACCAACAAATTTACTCTGCCATTAAAGATATCACGGCCGAGACTGATACCGCGTTGATTGGTGCTACTAAACAGATTACACCTAAGTGGCAAATTGGTGGCGATGTGCGCTTAAATCGTACAAAAGGCACCAAAGGCATTGATTTAAGCCCGACTGGACTTAATGTGCCAGGTGGCATCCTAGTAACCGCAACGCCAAACTCTGGCATTGCCTATACCTATTCGTTGCAAGCGATTGGTACTAACACAATATTTGCTGATGATACCTCAGTAATCAATACTAGTTTTGTTGATGATCCGCATTACTATGCAGAGATTTTAGGGCTTACCAATGTGGCTACATTCCGCACCAAATGGCACGTGACAAGCTCGCTTAATCTGTATCACCAAAAAGGTGATGCTATTCAATTGGACCAAAGAACCTTTAAAATAGCGCCTACTGGTAGAATTTCTTATCAATTGTTTGATAATGGTTTATTAGAAGCAGAGCTTGGCTTTGAAAAAACTTATCAGGATGATAATACCAATCAGAAAATTAGGTCAACACGCGAATCTATGTTTGTTGGATATAGATGGGATTTTTAGCAAGTAATCATGTGCTCATCGCAGATAATTTAGTTGGCGTTCGTGGTGAGAGGTTGCTGTTTGAGAAGCTAAATTTCGAGCTATCTAATGGCACGGTGCTTTATCTTCAAGGTGCAAATGGTACAGGCAAAACAACGCTGTTACGTACGATTTGCGGGCTTTCCAAGCCGTATGCAGGCGTCGTAAATTGGTGTGGAGAAGACATCAACTCACTGGCAGAAGAGTATTTCAAGCATGTGTTGTATATTGGCCATCTGCCAGGTATTAAAGAAGATTTAACTGCACTAGAAAATTTAAAGTTTTCACTCGCCCTTTCAGGCAAAGCTATTTCTGCGAATCAAGCGACAGAAGTGCTAAATATGCTGGGTTTAGCGAAAGGGTTGAATTTACCTACGCGTATGTTGTCACAAGGACAGAAGCGGCGAGTAGCACTCGCGCGCCTGTGGCTACAAGAGTTACCGTTATGGGTGTTAGATGAGCCATTTACTGCATTGGATGTGAACGCGACTAGCTTGTTAAAACAAAAAATTGAAGCGTTTGCGAATGAGGGTGGCATCATAGTGATGACTACACACCAAGAAGTCACGTTGAATGTGCCTAAATTTGAGCAATTACGTCTAGATGCCTAAAACTAAATTGACTCAAGAATTAGGCACATTTTCTGTACTTTATCGGATTTTAGCGCGCGATATTAAAGTCGCATTGCGCCGTCAATCGGATGTAACAGCGGTGTTTTTCTTTTTTATTATTGCTGCGAGTTTGTTTCCACTGGGCTCCGGAGCGGACCCTAAATTATTAAGTGCCATGGCACCTAGTGTGTTATGGGTGACAGCGTTGTTATCGTGTATGCTGTCGCTCTCGAGAATGTATTCGAGTGATTATGCGGATGGTACTTTGGAGCAGATTATGCTTTCAAATCAACCAACGGTGTTAATTGTGTTAATGAAGATTTTGGCGCACTGGGTGCTCTCTGGGTTACCCTTAGTGTTTGTAGCGCCATTGATAGGTTTGCAATTTAATTTAAGCAGTGCCGAATTACAGATACTAGCGGTATCGTTACTAATGGGCACATTAGCCTTAAGCCTGATAGGCAGTATTGGTGCGGCCCTTACACTGGGCATACGCGGCACAGGTGTACTTATCGCCATATTGGTGTTGCCGTTGTATATTCCAGTATTGGTGTTTGGCGCCGGCGCGGTGAATGCGGCTTCTATCGGCATGAGCCCAAATGGCGCCTTATCTTTACTTGGCGCAGTATTGGCGATGGCGCTAGTATTTGCGCCACTGGCATCTGCTGCCGCACTAAAAATCGCGCTAGAGTAAGTAATATTTGTAGGGTTATGTGAATGAAAAATCTTGATACGAAAACGAGCATTAATTGGTTAAAATACGCCTCACCTAAAACCTTTTATCCGCTTGCGGGCAAACTAATTCCATGGTGCGTTATAGGCGCTGTGGGGTTAATTGTTTATGGTTTGTACATCGGCTTATTTGTTGCACCGACTGATTTTCAGCAAGGTGAGGGCTACCGCATTATTTTTGTACATGTACCAGCGGCTTGGTTTTCCATGTTTTTATACTTGTTAATGGCCATGTATGCAGGCTTAGGGTTAGTTTTGAATGCTCGATTGTCTTACATGATGGCGACAGCTATTGCGCCTACCGGTGCCATGTTTACCTTAGTAGCTTTGGTCACGGGGTCCCTTTGGGGCAAGCCAATGTGGGGTGCATGGTGGGTGTGGGATGCGCGACTGACGTCTGAATTAATTTTGTTATTTTTGTATATTGGCTATTTTTCGTTACAAGCGGCGATTGACGATAAAAATCGTGCGGATAAAGCCAGCGCAGTATTGGCGCTGGTTGGCGCAATTAATGTGCCGATTATTTATTTTTCAGTTAAATGGTGGAACACCTTGCATCAAGGTGCATCAGTGAGTTTGATGAAAGCGCCAGCCATGGCTACGGTCATGCTGAAAGGCATGTTGGTCATGGCGATTGGATTTTGGTTGTATAGCATTGCGGTTATATTAATTCGTGTGCGTTGTGAGATTTTAGAACGTGATAGCAAAGCAGCAATGTTTAATCTGGGATTGTAAGGAGGATAAATCATGCAATGGCATAGTGTGAATGAATTTTTAGCGATGGGTGGTTATGCCTTTTATGTCTGGGGCTCGTTTGGCATCACATTTGGCTGCATGGCATTTGAACTTTGGCTACTTAAAAAACGTAGTCAACGCATTGCACAAGCGGTGAAGCAAGAAGCATTTTAAATAAAGGTAATAGGTAAATTATGAAAGCGCGTCACAAAAGGTTTGGGTTAATCGCAGTAGGGCTGATTTTATTGGTCATCGCCACCGTATTAATCACCAAATCATTCAAAAGTAATTTGGTATTTTTCTTTACGCCCACCCAAGTGGAAAAGGGCGAGGCGCCAAAGTCAGGCAGTTTCAGAATTGGTGGTTTGGTCGAAAATGGTAGTTTAAAGCGTCTACCAGATGGTTTGCATGTGCAGTTTAAGGTGACCGATACCGCAAAAACGATGCTGGTTGAGTATAAAGGTATTCTGCCGGATTTATTTAAAGAAGGTAAAGGCGTAGTGGCAGAAGGCAAGCTAAACGCAATTGGCGTATTTGAGGCCGACCAAGTATTAGCAAAACATGATGAAAACTATATGCCACCAGAAGCCGCAGCAGCGCTCAAAGCGGCAAAAGATGCTAAAGCGAAGGAAGATACAAAGTGATTCCAGAAATAGGTCAATTTTCTCTCATTCTTGCATTTTGCTTTGCGATTGTTCAAGGCACACTGCCTTTAGTTGGCGTATGGAAAAATAACGCCGCATTATCTAATTTGGCTGTGCCCGCAGCGCGTACGCAGTTTGCGTTCGTAGCTATCGCTTTCATTTGCCTAGACTATTCATTTTATGCAAACGATTTCTCTGTTTTGTACGTGGCCTCTAACTCTAACTCGCATTTGCCCTTAGCTTACCGTTTAGCGGCTTTGTGGGGTGGCCACGAAGGTTCGATGATACTGTGGGTTTCAATCTTGGCGCTGTGGACAATGGCGGTGACATTGTTTGCCAAAAGCTTGCCCGAGACCTTTAGAATACGCCTGATTTCAGTCATGGGTATGGTGAGCATTGGCTTTTTGGCGTTTATTATTTTCACATCTAATCCGTTTGAGCGCCTTATCCCTGCTGCGCTAGATGGTAGAGACCTGAATCCGTTGTTACAAGACCCTGGCATGGTGTTTCATCCACCTGTGTTGTATATGGGTTATGTCGGTTTTTCTGTAGCGTTTGCATTTGCCATTGCAGCCTTGCTAGATGGTAGGTTAGACATTACTTGGGCGCGCTGGACGCGGCCGTGGACCACGGTGGCATGGGTATTTCTAACCTTGGGTATCGCCTTTGGCAGCAAGTGGGCGTATTACGAGCTAGGTTGGGGTGGCTGGTGGTTCTGGGATGCGGTTGAAAATGCATCGTTTATGCCTTGGTTGGTTGGTACAGCGCTCATTCATTCACTCGCTGTAACAGAAAAGCGCGATGCGTTTAAGGTTTGGACGGTATTACTTTCAATTTGCGCGTTTTCATTGAGTTTGCTGGGTACGTTTCTAGTGCGTTCTGGCGTGCTTACTTCGGTACATGCGTTTGCAACCGATCCAAGACGCGGCGTATTTATTCTGATGTACTTAGTAGTTGTGATTGGCGGGGCGTTAATACTGTTTGCTTGGCGGGCGCCAAAAGTTGGTTTGGGTGAAAAATTTGATGTGGTTTCACGCGAATCTATGCTGCTAACGAACAATGTGGTGCTGGTTGCGGCGGCAGGTTCAGTGCTGCTTGGCACAATGTATCCCTTATTAATGGATGCACTTGGTGCAGGGAAAATCTCTGTTGGCCCACCGTATTTCGATGCAGTTTTTGTAGCCATCATGGCGCCTGGTTTGTTTTTAATGGGTTTAGGCCCATTGGCTAAATGGAGAAAAGCTAGCCTGCCAGAAATTGGTATGCGCTTACGTGTGGCAGCGGTTATTAGTTTGGTTTCAGCTTTGTTGGTGCCTTTACTAATGGGTAAGCTGACATTAATGACAGCGGTCGGCGTGTTTTTGGGAATTTGGGTAGCCAGTACCACCTTGATTTTATTGGTAAACAGAATCAAAACTAGAAAAATCGCTACGCCAGATTTAGTCGAAAACCTTAAAGGTATTCCATTAGCATTTTATGGCATGCTGCTAGCTCACTTTGGTATTGGCGTATTTATTTTAGGCGTAACTTTGGTAAAAGGTTATGAGTCAGAGCAAGACTTGCGCATGGATAAAAATGATGTTGCTAAAATAGGCAATTTAGAATTCCGCTTTGATGGAACACAGGAAATAGCTGGGCCTAATTATATGTCTTCACAGGGCACATTTACTGTGACCAGCAATGGCAAGCCCGTGACGGTATTGCAACCTGAAAAACGTTTTTACCCAGTGCAGGGCTCGGTGATGACAGAGGCTGATATTGGTCCTGGCGTGATTAAGGACTTATATGTATCACTTGGTGAACCGCTTGAAAATGGCGCTTGGAGCGTACGTATTTATATTAAGCCATTTGTGCAATGGATATGGGCAGGTGCGATTTTAATGGCTTTGGGCGGCATTTTAGCGTTAACAGATAAGCGCTATCGCATCCTCAATAAAAAGGCCGCGAAAGAAGCGCAAGACGCATTAGAGGTTTTTGAAGCATGAATAGAACCCTTAAATTTTTAATACCACTTGTGCTATTTTTTATTGCAGTTGGTTTTCTATTTAAAGGCTTGTATCTAGATCCACATGAAGTACCATCACCATTAGTGGGCAAGCCTGCACCGACTTTTCAAGCACCCGTTTTAAGTGACGCGAGTAAAACCTTTAATAGTGCAGATATGAAGGGTCAGGTGTGGTTGCTCAATGTTTGGGCATCGTGGTGTGGTGCCTGCCGAGAGGAGCATCCAGTTTTGATGGCGATGGCAAAGAGTGGTCAAATCGCTACTTATGGATTAGATTACAAAGATACTGACCAAGAAGCGCAAGCGGTGTTGGATGCAAATGGCAACCCGTATAAAACCATTGCAACGGATGTGAATGGAAAAATTGGTATTGATTACGGGGTGTATGGCGTGCCTGAGACTTATATCATTGATAAGACGGGCGTGATTCGTTACAAGCAAATTGGCCCGATTACAGAAGAAGTGTTGATTAACAAAATCGTACCCATGTTAAAAGAGTTACAACGATGAAAAAACTATGGATTATTTTTTTATTAATTTCAAATTTCGCTTTTGCGGGCGAGGCTAAACCCTTAGGTGATGACCCTGCATTAGAATTACGCCTAAAAACATTGTCTCAAGATCTGCGTTGTTTGGTCTGTCAAAACACCACACTTGCAGATTCTAGCGCGCCTTTGGCCGAAGATTTACGTCAAGAAATTCGTAAACTGATGCGCGAAGGAAAAAGTGATCAGGAAGTCATCGATTACCTTGTAGCGCGTTATGGCGATTTTGTGCTGTATAAGCCGCCAGTCAACGAGAGTACGGCATTATTGTGGTTTGGGCCCTTTTTATTACTTATTGTTGGCGGTTTTGTGCTGTTTCGTGTGCTTAAAAAACACGCGGGGAACGAAGATATTCAGGCGGAGGACGTATGAGCATAGTTTCATTAATCATTGGGTTTATCTTAGGTGCAGTATCGACGATTATTTTTACGTCAACTAAATCTTCTGGAGAAAACTTAGTTGGTGAAAAACGCTTAAAAATCAACCCTATGCTAGGTGTTTTTGTGCTGGTACCAATTTTGGCTGGACTCATTTATTGGAAAGCAGGCAGCCCAGAAGCGGTTAGTGTGAGTACTCCAAGCACAACAATGCCAACAATGGGCGTGGACGCGCCACCGCCAGAGGGTGCTGGTCACGAGATGGGCGACCTCGGGGCTATGGCGCAAAAATTAGCAGCGAAATTAGAAAAAAATCCAGAAAATGGCGATGGTTGGGCCTTGCTGGCGCACACTTATGTGGAGCTTAAGCAACATAAAGATGCAGTGGGAGCATTTGAAAAAGCCGTGAATATAATCCCTAACGACCCCCAACTGTTTGCAGATTATGCGGATGCTTTGGCAGTCACTAACAACGGAAAATTTGATGCTAAATCCATTGAGCTGGTAGGCAAGTCGCTAAAATTAGATCCGAATCTTCCTAAGGCTTTATTGTTATCGGGCACAATCGCATTTAATCAGGCGGATTATGCTAAAGCTATCAGCGCTTGGGAGCACTTAGCGCCACTCATTGTTAAAGACGATGTGATGTTAAGTAAAGAAGTGGCTGGCAATATTGCTGAAGCCAAATCTTTAAGCAGTAAAAAATAAATTAGGTTAAAACTCGTATTCAACTTGCATTCTAAAAGTACTATTGGCGGCGCCGTTGCTGGTGCCAAA
Organism: Methylotenera sp.; assembly: GCA_025360485.1. Lineage (GTDB taxonomy): Bacteria > Pseudomonadota > Gammaproteobacteria > Burkholderiales > Methylophilaceae > Methylotenera_A. The sequence goes on from JANYCB010000131.1 coordinate 9,547, forward strand.
TAACATTGCCGTGTTGTATTTGATGGCTTGGTGGGTGCCGATATCAAACTTACCGAATAAGGCTGGACCCATTTTATGGTCTTGTTCATCTGCAGCATCCCAGTTGTTCCATTTCCCCATGCCACCAAAGCCTTGCAAGCCAAACTCAAAGGTTGGTTTCCAGCGGTACTTGGCTTGCCATTGGTAGCCTAATTGCGTTGGCCCTTTGTTTGGACCATAAGTGCTTGTAATGACTGGGTTGCCGTTAAGTTGCACTTTGCCAAATTCGGTTTGAAACAAAGGTCTAACGGTTAGTTCGTATGCTTGATTTTTGTTTAGCGGAGCTTCAATTTCAACAACCAAACCGATGTCGACAGGATATTTTCCAGTTTCGGTGAGTTGAAATTTATTTTCCCATTCAGCAATTGATACTGCATCACTACCTTCACGCTCATGTTGATAGTAAACTTCTGTGAACCAGTATTGGTTTACGCCATAGCCAAAACCTATGCTTGATTGTTGGGCACGTTCGCCGTTGGCAAGCTTGGCAGTGCCAGCTTTGAAATCAATTTCTTTTTCGCCACTTTCCACATTTGGAACATTGACATAGTCTGCTGGTCCTGCCAATGCGTGTTGCGAAAACAAGCCTGTTAGTAAGCCAATTGTATAAAGTTTTTTTATTACCATAGTATTTTGATAGCTCCGATTAATTCATTTTCTGTTGTTCGAGTTTGCCAACCCATTTCATACCCATTCCGATGGCTGCTAATGTGACCACATAGAACACCAGTTGCATGCCAGCAGGCCTAGCGTCGTAGCCAACTAAGCTATGTAATAACATGCCAGGGATGGATTTTTCTGGTAGCGCAGCTGAGGTGTTCCAGAGTGGCGTTATCAAGGCTGGAATTAAATCTGCCTGAATAAGATAGCGTGCGGCTTGTGAGGCCATGCCCGCCGCTAGTAATAGCACCAATATGCTGGTGGCAGAAAAGAACCAGCGCATAGGGATTCGTAACAATCCCTTGTACAAAGCGTAGCCTACGGCAACGCCTGCGATTGTACCCATTATTCCTCCAAGCAGTAGCGTAGATGCGCCTACTTGGTTTGAGGTGGCAATGCCATACAAAAACAACACAGTCTCTGAACCTTCTCGTAGCACAGCGATGCCGACCACCGCGAGCAAAACTGAGCTTTCACTGGCACCATCACGAATAGCATTGCCTACCGCGCGCGCGTTGCTGGCTAGCTCTTTGCCATGAGAAGCCATCCAAATGTTGTGCCAAGCTAGCATTAACACTGCTACGCCAAGTATTAGTGCGTTAAAAAGTTCTTGGCCAACTCCG
>JANYCB010000149.1 GCA_025360485.1 Methylotenera sp.
ATTTTCTAAATCTTTTTCAGTCACCAATACGCCTTGGAAAGCTTCTGGGTTGAATCTAAAAGTGGTACAACCTTTTAGACCTTTGTCGTAAGCGTATAAATAGATACTTTTGAAATCTTCAAAATCATAATCAGTTGGCACGTTGATAGTTTTTGAAATCGAGCTATCAATCCATTTTTGTGACGCGGCTTGAATATCCACGTGGGCTTTGGCCATAATGGTGGAAGAATCCAAGAAATAGTCTGGCAACTTTTCATCTTCTTTATCGCTAAACGGCATGGCTTTTGGATTAATCAGCTCGCGGTAGGCCAGCAATTCATAAGAGAACACATCGACTTTTTCTTTCGACTTTTTGCCTTCACGAATCACGTTACGCGCGTAATGGTGCGCAAAGCTAGGCTCGATGCCGTTGCTGGCGTTATTCGCCAAACTTAATGAGATAGTGCCAGTTGGCGCGATAGAGCTGTGGTGCGTAAAGCGCACGCCCTTAGCGGCGATTTGGTTGCGCAAGCCTTCGGGGAACTGTTGCATATAGCGGCTGTATTTACCCAGCAACACTTTACCGGCAATTTTTTGCCCCACTTTAATGCCATCGGCCGCCATTTCTGGGCGTTTTGCCAGCATATCGGCCGTGACTTCAAATTTTTCTTCCATAATCGGCGCGGCGCCTTTTTCTTCGGCCAATTGCACGCCAATATTCCAGCCTTCTTCGGCCATGACGCGGGTGACTTCATCAGTAAATTTAAGTGATTCTTCCTCACCATATTTCATTTTCATCATAGTGAGTGCAGAGCCTAAACCCAAATAACCCATGCCGTGGCGGCGTTTACGCACAATTTCATCGCGCTGTTGTTGCAATGGCAGGCCATTAATCTCTACCACGTTATCGAGCATGCGCGTAAACACGCCAACCACTTCGCGGTATTCTGCCCAATCGAATTGCGCTTCTTCGGTAAATGGTTTTTTAACAAATTTAGTGAGGTTGACCGAGCCCAACAAGCACGCGCCATAAGGCGGCAAAGGCTGCTCGCCACATGGATTAGTCGCGCGAATATTCTCGCAGAACCAGTTATTGTTCATCTCGTTCACGCGGTCAATCAAAATAAAACCTGGTTCGGCAAAATCATAAGTGGAGGACATAATTACATCCCACAACCTGCGCGCTTTGATGGTTTTATACACACGGCAAGCCACTTTCCCAGCATCTACGCCATCTGCTTTGGTGAGATATTTGCCTTTAACTGGCCACTCGCGCCACACCACTTGGCTTTCATCATTCACGTTTAAGCCATCGATAATCGATTCTTTCTCAGTCACGGGGAAAGCAAGTTTCCACTCCGAATCCGCCTTAACCGCTTCCATAAACTCTTTGGTGATTAAGCAACTTAAGTTAAATTGGCGTAAACGGCCAGCTTCGCGCTTAGCTTTAATAAAGTCAGTCACATCTGGGTGGCTAATATCGAACGTAGCCATTTGTGCGCCACGGCGGCCACCCGCGCTAGACACCGTGAAACACATTTTGTCGTAGATATCCATAAAAGAGAGTGGGCCGCTGGTATATGCGCCAGCACCAGCCACAAATGCGCCTTTTGGTCGCAAGGTAGAAAACTCGTAACCAATACCGCAACCTGCTTTTAAGGTTAAGCCAGCCTCGTGTACTTTGTTGAGGATGTTATCCATGCTATCTTCTACCACGCCAGAAACGGTGCAGTTAATGGTAGAAGTGGCAGGTTTATGCTCTAGCGCGCCTGCGTTAGAGGTAATACGACCCGCTGGAATCGCGCCATGACGTAACGCCCACAAAAATTTCTCGTGCCATTCCTGACGTTTTTCTTCGGTCGTTTCCACATCTGCCAGCGCACGCGCCACGCGTGAGTAAGAAGCATCCATATCCGCATCGACATGATCCCCATTTTTTGCTTTTAAGCGATATTTTTTATCCCAAATATCCAGCGAAACCGATTGAATAGGTATTTCAATTTCGTTACTTTCTTTTAATTTGGTGGCGGACTCAACTGCTTTTAACATGAAAAAACTCTCCTCAACTTATAGCGCAAATGCGAACTTTGCTGGACGATTTCGTCGCATAGCGCGCTAACCCTGTGATTTTAATTAACAAACTCTTATTTTTGTGAAAAACAACCTGCATAAACACAACATGTTGTGCATGGAGTAAGAATTTAAGCCTTTATTTTGTATGCGTCAATAGTCTTTTTACTTAGAATTTACGCACCATTTTGGGGTATTCTTATTGAAAGCCAAGCCTGTAGTTGCATTAGGTTATGCTAAGTATTCACTAAGCTAGATTTAAAATTAAAAAAATAAATTACTCGCAAATTACTAGGGTTTATGCTGGCGCTTTTTCAAGCAATTGGTTTTGCCAATTACTAGGCCGCCGTTTTGTGAGAAAATGACGCGATGAATCGATTTTTTTATTCGCTTTTGCTTTATCTAGCCCTGCCTTTCGTTCCACTAAAATTACTTTGGCGCGGCATTAGGCAACCCGCCTATTTAAGACGCTGGCCTGAGCGATTTGGTTTTTACAACACGCCAGTGATTAGGCCCGTAATTTGGCTACACTGTGTTTCCGTAGGTGAAACCCGCGCCGCTGAACCCCTAGTAAAAGCACTGCAAATCAGCTACCCAAACCATCAAATTTTGCTCACACATGGCACACCTACTGGACGCGAAACCAGCGAGGCTTTATTTGGCGGATCTATATTTAACAACAGTGTTCAGCGCGTTTATTTGCCTTACGATTTGCCTTTTGCAGTGAATCATTTTTTAAACCACTTTAAGCCAAAAATTGGCTTAATCATGGAAACAGAATTGTGGTTTAACTTGATTGCTGCCTGCAAACAACGCGAAATGCCTTTGTTATTGCTAAACGCAAGGCTCTCTGAAAAGTCGGCAAAAGGTTATACCAAACTTGGAAAGTTGGTTTCTGAAAGCTTACATAGTCTTAGTGCGATTGCGGCACAAACCACCGAGGATTTAACCAGATTACAAACCTTAGGTGCCAATAATATTAGCGTTGCTGGCAATTTAAAATTTGATGTGAAACCACCTGTAGACGCTTTAAATAAAGGCCTACAGCTACGCAAGTTGTTTGGTTCTGAACGCACTATTTTTCTTGCCGCCAGCACGCGAGAGGGCGAAGAAAAGCGCATTCTTGAGGCAGTAAAAGACCTTGAAATTTTAACGGTTATTGTGCCGCGCCACCCGCAACGCTTTAACGAAGTAGAAAGCATTATTCAAAGTGCGGGCTTTACTTATCAACGCCGCAGCAACTTGGTGGCACCTATCGATAACAACATACAAGTTATTTTAGGCGACAGTATGGGCGAGCTTTTTACTTATTATGCAGCGTGTGATTTCACTTTTATTGGCGGCAGTTTATTGAAATACGGCGGACAAAATTTGATTGAAGCCGCCAGCATGGGCAAGCCGATTTTAATCGGAATGCACACATTTAACTTTGCTGACGCCACAAAAAACGCGATCAACGAGGGGGCTGCAATCCGCATTAAAGATACCGCAGAATTGCGCGATAAGATTCAATATTTAATGCACAACGCCCAAAAACGAGAAAAAATGCAACAAGCCGCGCTACGTTTTAGTGAAGCTTCGACTGGTGCGACAATACGCCTGATGGAATTAATTGCTGACTACCTACATTAATTAACTACTGCCGATTTCACATATACTAACTCACATGATCCGTTACCTGTATCTTCACGGCTTAGCGAGCTTTTCCAGTGCCAGCCATCGCTAGAATCTACTTGCACTAAATAGCCGCTTAGCTTCACACGTTGACCTGTCTTAATACTTTCAAGCACTTTTTCTATTAAGCTATCGGCCGGAATCATGTGCATATTCGCGCTGTTAGTTTCAATTTCTCTACGAGGAATAGGAAACTCGTTTACATGCCAAAAATAAAAGCGATTACTTTGGCTAATGTCTATTTTGCTTAACACCGCTTCATCTGACATTGGCCCCCAGCCTAATGCCAAATCTACAGGTGATAGTTCTGCTTCGCGTCCGAATGAATAATGCTCTACAGATAATACTCGTGCTTCGATTTCAAAAGATTGAAGCGGAGTAATCGTGAAATCATTTAACGTTATTTTTGATTGATTGGTTGATTGCTGTATAGGCTGCTGGCTAGCTATAATGCCGTTGCCGTGCATTACAGGGCGATGCGAAAAGTGCTGATACGCACCATAACTGATGAGCGAAATGAATAATATTAACTTCCAATTCACGCTTAACTATCTGATAAGTTTGGATATTGCCTTAAACGCCTCGTGATTAGCGTCGCCAAGCCACTCAAACACTACTGATTCAACATTGGTAATCAGACAACCCGCATCACGCATCCTTGCCAGGGCATTGGTTTTATTTGCAGAGTTACGCGAAATAGTCGCATCTTCTACCACAAACACTTGCTTGCCAGCCTGCATCAGTGCCAAAGCAGTTTGTAGCACACAGACATGCGCCTCCATACCTGCGAGCATTGTTTGCGGTTTATCGCGATGTAATTGCTGGTTAAAATTAAGCGCATCACAAGCAGAAAAAGCTGTTTTTGTAATTGGTTTATTGTTGGATAAAAACTGCTTAATCTCTGGCAATGTTTCACCTAAGCCTTGTGGATATTGCTCAGTAACGGTAGTGGGCACAGCGAGTAAATTTGAAGCTTGAACCAATATGCGGCAATTTTTAATCACGCTTTGCATAGCATCCAGCGGCATCGCCGATGCGAGCTTAACTTGCATATCGATAATCACAAGCTGACTCGTCGCTGAATTAACAACCAAACCAGTCACGATTATTTAGAATCCAAAACCAACTGTTGATTAATATCTTGCAAATCAGGCTCACTCACCAATCCAGAAGCGGCTTTTAGGTGAATTATATTGACCAGATAATTGTAGCGCGCCTGCAATAAATCACGTTTGGCAGAGAATAATTGTTGTTGTGCATTCAGCACGTCCACACTAGTACGTACGCCAACTTCGTAGCCAAGCTTGGTTGAATCTAGCTGACTTTGGCTAGAAATTAAAGCTTGATCTAGCGCTTTCACCTGAGCAATGGTGGTGCTCAAGTTGAGATAGGCACGCTGTGTTTCTAAATCGGTTTGTCGGCGCGCAATATCAAGATCATCTTGCGCTTTTTGCTTATTTAACACCGCTTGCCGTGCGCGTGAACTGATTGCACCGCCTGCGTAAAGTGGAACTTGCAACTGCAAGCCAATAGTGGCGCTTTTGAGATCATTGCCTGTGCTAAATACCGACGGACTGCCGTTGGAGTAACTATCACTAATGCTGGCCACTGCATCCAAAGTTGGCAGGTGTCCTGCATTGGCGCGTTCCACTTCTTGTTCCGCCAATTTCAAAGCGTCTTGCTGAATTTGAATATTCAAATTATTTTGTACCGCCACTTGCTGCCACTCTTGCATGGTTTGGTTTAACGGCGCAACCTGAATGTTTGACTTTACTGTGGCTAATTTACTGGGCATTTCACCAGTAATTGCCTCAACTGAACGCTTGGCAATTTCATATTCATTCACTGCGGCAATTTCTTGCGCGACTATTAAATCAAAACGTGCTTGCGCCTCGTTAACATCGGTAATCGTCGCCGTGCCGACTTCAAAAGTCGCTTTAGCTTGATCGAGCTGACTTAATATCGCCGTTTTTTGAGCTCCGATTAATTCAATTTTGTCTTGTGCAATCAGCACATCAAAATAGGCTTGCGTAGAACGTAAAATTAGGTCTTGCTGACTTAAATGATATTGTTTATCTGCCTGACTAACTTGCGTTTTAGTTTGATCCATTTGCACTAAATTTTGCTTGCGATAAATAGGCTGGCGCGCCTCAACCGCCGCTTTATAGTTTTCGAAACTTGAGTTGCCTGGCGGAGTTACGCCATTTAAATAACGAATATCTGTCCTTGACGTATTTGCATCTGCATTAAAGTTAACGGTTGGGCGATACAGTGCCTTGCCTTGTTCGATAATTTCTTGCGCGGCCTTGTTGGCGCTTAAGGCAGAGGCCAAGGTGGGGTCGTGTGCCATGGCCTGGTGATAAATATCAAGCAATGACTGTTGTTTTACTTGCGATGACAGATCTTCAGCAGCCACTAAGCTTGTTGAAAATAATATCGCTAAAAATAGGCTGCATTTAATAGTAAAAAATTTAATTTTCATCATTAAAACTCAAACTGTTGAGTCTGAGGCGCATTAATTAACTCAGGTATGCAAGTTTCAAATAGTACATCTTCTCTAAATCCCGTCTCTGAAACCCGCTTTATCAATGTGGCCTGCATGGCTGGCGCGTTGCCCAGCACAATTAGCAAAACACCACCAAGCATTAGCTGCTGGCGCACCCCTGCTGGCTCTACGGGTGATGATCCAGTATACACAATGACATCGTAAAATTCTTTATTCACAGAATTAACACTGTGATGACCAAATACCCCATCAGCCACTTCCAATGTTACATTTTTAATATGGTGTTGCGCTAAGTGTTTAGCGGCTTGAGCACTCAAGTCTGCTTCAATATCTAACGAAACCACGTATTTGGCCAAGTTTGCCAAAAGTGCAGTGAAATAACCGCTCCCAGTACCTACATGCAACACCGTATGTGTATTTTGCACATTTAGCGCTTGCAACATCCGGCCTTCCAGCTTAGGGCTTAGCATAGTTTGGCCATACCCTATTGGAATTTCAATATCGGCAAACGCAAGTCCTTGATATTCTTCTGGCACAAAGTGCTCGCGTGGCACATCGTGCAACAGCTGCAAAACAATAGGATCCAGCACATCCCAAGTGCGAATCTGCTGTTCTATCATATTAAATCTCGCGGTTTCGTGAGGCACATCAAAACGCGCAGTTTTAGCTGCAGTATTTTTTAGCATTTTTGTCATATTAAATTTCTAATTTAGTTAACAATTATTATAGCTTAAACGCTTAGTTTCTCAGGCATTTTCACCTTAAACCATGCCACATACAATGCAGGTAAAAATAACACCGTTAACAAAGTTGCTACTGCTAAACCGCCCATAATCGCGACTGCCATCGGTCCAAAAAATACACTGCGTGTAAGCGGTATCATCGCCAAAATAGCAGCGGCGGCCGTGAGTACAATTGGTCTGAACCTTCGAATCGTCGATTCAACCACTGCTTGCCACGGCGCTAAGCCTGAAGCGCGGTCTTGATCGATTTGATCCACCAAAATCAATGAATTGCGCATAATCATGCCAGACAGTGCAATAGTACCCAGCATAGCCACAAAGCCAAACGGCTTATCAAACACCAACAATGCAACTGTGACCCCAATTAATCCCAAAGGCGCAGTAAGTAACACTAAAAATACCCGTGAAAAGCTTTGCAGTTGCAAAACAAGCAAGGTTAGCACTGCCACCAAAAATAATGGTGCGCCTTTGGCAACCGAGGCACCGCCTTTGGCTGATTCTTCAGTCGCGCCACCCGTTTCAATTGAAATACCTAGCGGCAAATTGGCTTTAATTTCTGTTAGCTTTTCTTCTATTTGTGCTGATACCACTGGTGCTTGCATGCCACCATGCAAATTGGCACGCACGATAATGCTTGGCTCACGATCACGGTGCCAAATCACGCCTTCTTCGAACTCTGAGCTAATCGTCGCGACTTGTGAAAGTGGTACACTACTGCCGCTACGTGTATTAATCATTAAATTGGGCAAGCGCGAAAGCCTTGTGCGCTCTAACTCTGGGCCGCGTACCACCAAATCAATGCGCTCTTTTCCTTCTCTAAATTCGGTAATGTAGAGCTCACTCATTGCGCCGTTTAAAATGTTAGCAATATCTACCGAACTCACGCCCAATAGACGCGCCTTGGCCTGATCAACCGACATTTTCATCACTTTGCTAGGCTCTTCCCAATTGAGTTGCACGCTCGTCAAGTTAGCATTAGCACGCATAACCTCTGCAATTTTATGGGCGATTTCTCGTATTTTTGGAATATCTGTCCCACCCACGCGAAACTGTACTGGAAAGCCTACTGGAGGACCATTTTCGAGGCGCAACACTGAAGCACGCAAACTTGGGAAATCATTCTCGAATAATTTAAGCATATCGCCACGCAAGGCCTCGCGCGCTTTTAAATCCTTACTTAAAATTACAAACTGCGCAAAACCGCGGTGTGCCAACTGAATATCCAAAGGCAAGTAATAACGTGGACTGCCAGAGCCAATATAGACCACAAAATTATCAATCCCTTGATGTTGCTTGTTCCAAGATGTGAGCCAATTTTCGAGTTTTTTCACTTCCGCATTGGTCGCTTGATAAGAGGCACCTTCAGTCAAACGCAAATCCACCATCAGCTCAAGTCGCGTAGAATCTGGAAAGAACTGCTGTTGCACTTTGCCGAACCCCACAATTGATAGTACAAATAACAATAACGTGATGGCTATAACGGTTTTACGATAACGCACGCAGCTGGTAACAATGGCTCGCAAGGCGCTATAAAACTTGGTGTTATAAATATCATGATGGTGATTGTTATCTGCTTCAGCACTATCAACTAGACCCAGCTTGCCCTTCAGCCAAATCATTAATTTTGATGGCTTTGGTGCGTGCGCATAGTCGGGCAGCAAATGGTAGCCTAAATAAGGTACAAAAATCACGGCAGCAAACCACGAAATGATTAGCGCTATGGCTGAAACCTGAAAGATTGAGCGTGTGTATTCACCGGTTGAGGAAGCTGCAGTTGCAATTGGCAAAAAGCCGGCGACGGTCACCAACGTGCCAGTGAGCATTGGCATAGCGGTTGAGCTATAAGCGAACGAAGCCGCCTTAACGCGATCCCAGCCTTGCTCCATTTTAGATGACATCATCTCAACGGCAATAATCGCATCATCCACCAACAGCCCAAGCGCCAATATCAGCGCGCCTAACGATATTTTATGTAGGCCAATATCAAATAAGTTCATTATTAAAAACGTGGCGGCCAGCACCACAGGAATAGATATCGCCACCACAATACCTGTACGCAGGCCCAATGACAGCAGGCTTACGCCAAGCACAATCACCAAAGCTTCAATCAGCGAATGCACGAAATCATTCACTGAATGCGCCACAATTTTTGGCTGTGATGTCACTGTATCGAAACTTAAACCAACAGGTAAGTTTTGTTTAATTCGCGTTATTTTTTTATCAAGCGCATGGCCTAACGCAATCACGTCGCCACCTTGTTTCATACTCACGCCCAGCAACAAGGTTTCTTTGCCATCAAAGCGCACCGTGTCGTGAGGCGGATCTTCATAACCTCTGTAAACCCGCGCCACATCGCCCAGTTTAAAATCTTGAGTTTTTGCCCGCAATCTTATTTCACGCAGTTCTTCAACCGTGTTGTAACGTCCGGAAATCTCAACACGGATGCGCTCTTTAGGCGATTCAAACGTGCCACCTTGTACCACCGCATTTTGCGTTTGTAAAATATTAATAAGCTCCGTCGCGCTAATGCCTATGGTTGCTAGCTTGGCGTTTGAAAGCTCAATAAATATACGTTGTTTTTGTTCGCCAAAAAAATCCACTTTGGCGACATCAGGCGTTTTTAATAGCTCTGAACGGATTATTTCAGCTTGCTGTTTAAGTGCGAAATTATCAAATCCATCACCCGTAAGCGCAAACATGCTGCCATACACATCGCTAAATTCATCATTAAAAGTAAGACTTTCGATGTTGCTCGGCAAGGTATGACGAATATCGTTAATTTTTTTACGTACCTGATACCAAAGCTCTGGGATTTCTTTTGAAAAGGTATCATCTTTAATAATGATAAAAATCATCGATTCGCCAGGGCGCGAATAACTATTGAGATAGCCTAAATGCGGTACTTCTTGCAGTTTTTTCTCCAATTTATCAGTGATTTGCTGCTCTACTTCTACTGCGCTAGCACCAGGCCAACTGGTGCGTACCAACATTACTTTAAAGGTAAATGGCGGATCTTCCGACTGACCAAGTTTGGTGTAAGCAAGCAGGCCAGAAACCGTTAGCATCAACATTAAATATAAGACCAATATTTGATGATTGAGCGCCCATTCAGATAGATTAAAGCGCGCGCTTTCTAATTTGGGCTGATCGGCTTGATTTTGCATATCAGTCATGGGGCGGCTTCGATATTGGTTTCAAATTTTGGTCGTACTTTTTGGCCCTTTATTAGCGTATGTACGCCTGCAATAGCTACCATTTCACCTACATTCAAACCACCTGTAACCATCACACCATTTTCAGTATATTGCCCTGCAGCCACTTCTCTTGGACTCGCGATGCCATTTTTATCAATTATCCACACGCTGCTTTTGCCTTTAATTTGCGTAAGCGCGCTAGTAGGTATAATAATTTCATCCGCCTCCGCTTGCGCTAGACGCACACCTGCAGTCATACCTAATTTTACCGCCTCATCGGCATCAGTAATCGAGACGCGCACATCAAATGCGCGCGTGGTTGAGCTTGCCGCGGGTGCAATTTCACGCACTTTGCCAGCGTAAGTTTTTTCTCTATCTGCCCACAGTTTTATTGTGACCTTATCACCAACTTTTAATCCCGCCATGCGCGATTCTGGCACCGCTACAAGCACTTCTATTTGCTTGGTATCCACTACTTGCGCAATCATTTCACCCGCGTCCACCACTTGTCCTGGCTCGGCGCGAATTTGAGTTACTACGCCATCTCTATCTGCCACCAGCGCCGTATAGCGCGATTGATTGCCCGAAACTGCTGCTTGCGCTTTGGCTTGATTGACTCGCGCATCTGCTGTTTTAAGCTGTGCTTCATATTTATCTAAGGACGATTGTGAAATGAATTTTTTGTCTACCAGCAAGCGCTGACGCTCCACATCTGATCTTGCCAATGCTTGGTTTGCTTCCGCAGCGCGCACATCGGCGGTGGCAGAAGCAGCATTTAAATTGGTATCAGATGCATCTAGACGCGCGATGACTTGGCCTTTTTTAACAAAACTGCCGACATCCACTTTGCGCTCAATTATTTTCCCTTTAATTCTAAAGCCTTGATTCGATTCAAAACGAGATTTCACCTCGCCCACTAACACCATAGCATTGTTAGCAGCTGACTTTCCTACAATCGTCACTAAAGCTGGGCGCGGTGGCGACAGTGGCTCTGGTGATTTTTCGCAGGCCGTCAACATTACACTTGCATATAATATAGTCAATATTTTTTTCATTTTTGGTCTTTCAAAAGCCCTTTTATCATGACATCTTGCATCAGCTGCAAGCGCGCATTGATTTCAGTCCAATTCACCCATGCGTCGCAAGCCATGTTGATTTGCAATGAACACACGCCATGCACACCCGCCCAAATGGTTTGTGCTATTAAATCCACATCGTGCAAGTCTTCTCTAAATCGGCCAGCTGCATACACAGCACCAACAACCGTTTTCAATTGAAAATAAGCATCTTGTTCGGCACTATTCTGTTGTATCACTGAGCGATCAGGATCGATTGGCGCATGTGCAGTCATAAACATCATGCGATAATGATTTGGATGGGTAAGTGCGAATGTTGCGTATCCATGCCCCAAAGCCTGCATACGTTCCACAGGATCAGCAATTTGCATAATATCTTTTAGCGAGCTTGCCAACGCTAAAAAATCTGTATCGCAAATTGCACGTAATATCGCTTCTTTATCTGCAAAGTGCAAGTAAATACTAGTCGCGGAATAGCCTATGCGTTTGGCGATTTCACGCATAGTCACAGCCTCTACTCCTTTAACCACAAATAGCTCTCGCGCAGCATCGAGTATCAATGTGCACAGTTGCTGCTTTTCTGCTTCTGTTTTTGGTTTAGGTGGCATTTTCGATTTTTTTATGCAACTCTGTGGTATCTCTAAGTATCCTACCAGCTATTTGTAACAACAATTCGCGTGAAGGCATAATTTTGCTACCAAACGCGAGTATCTGATTTTTCCATCCTGGGATAGTATTTAGCTTGCCTGACATCATTGCTCTATAGCCAGCCATCGCCACACTATTTGCTGTCATTAAGCCCTTTTTTGCATTCGCTGCTTCACTCATGTTAGCTCGGCTTACAAATCCAGTTTCGGTCACGCCTGGACTTAATAGCGTGGCACTTACACCTGTGCCACGCAACTCAAAGCTCAATGCTTCAGTAAATTGCATGACATAGGCTTTGCTTGCGGCATACACAGCCAAATTAGGCCCTGGTTGAAACGCTGCGATGGAACCTACATTGAGTATTTGGCCGAATTTACGCTGTTTCATCCCTGCCAAAAATAGCGCTGTCAATTCAGTTAAAACCATTATGTTAAGTTGCAACATATTTTGATAAGTGTCTAATTTGCCCGAATCGAACTTACCGTAATCACCGAAGCCAGCATTGTTAATTAAGCAATTCACAATTAAGTGATGATTTGTACAATACTCATAGAGGGCTTGTGCCTGTTCCGATTTAGACAAATCCATTGCGACCACCTCAACTGTAACTTTAAATTGGTTTTCGAGCTTAACTTTTAACGCTTGTAAAACTTCTTCTCTACGAGCGACCAATATTAAGTTATGGCCTTTTTCTGCCATGATTGCAGCTAGCTCTAAGCCAATGCCACTTGAGGCTCCGGTAATTAATGCGTAGTCCATCTTATTGCTCCTATTCATTGCCTAGGCCGGTTTAAACACCATATAGTAGAGATTTACTAAAGGCAGTAAAGTCGCTATCACGCCAAAGATATTCCAAGTGGTACATAACTTCCAATACGCATCGGGAATCACCCCGTTCACGGCAAATTCTTTGGCTATTTTGGCTTGCTTGATTTGTACTGGAATTAATATTGCCGCCCAAATTACACCTGACGCTAAAAATATTGCATAGCCGTGATTCAACCATTTGGCCGAGTAGCTCAAACTGTGTATATAAACATTCGCTATCCCCGCGGCTAGCAAAATGACTACGCCGCCAGTGGTAAATATAAAATCTGTTAAAGTGACTTGGCGTTGAGCATAAGCAATGATTTGCGGATTACGGGTTAAGTCGGCCATGTACTTCCACCAGCCTGTGATAATAATATTGCCTAAAAATAAAACTACGCCAAAATATATATCACCTTAAACCATAAGTAACTATTGTCCATGGTCTGTGCGCTCCCAAACTTGGGTTCTGCCAAATAAACTAATACCGATAAAACCCCTGACTTCCATTTTTTTGCCCGCTTCTTTTAAAGTCAATTTAACGCGATAAGTATTGCCAGTAAATGGATCTAATATTTCAGAGCCTTCAAACGCATCACCTTTGACTTTTACGTTTTTCATCATTGTCATGCCAACAAGTTTTTGGTCTTTTCTTTCATCTTTACAAGCAGTGCAATACTTGTCTTCTTTATCTGTTGGAAAGCCCTTCTCTATCACGCCTGTATAGACTCCATTGGCTTCATTTATCCGAACATAACCCGTTTGCTGGCCATCATCATCATAGGCTTTCCACAAACCTGCTGGGTTTGTCAAATTATTTGCATTTGCAAATGCGGAACTAACTAGCAAAATGCAAAAAAATACTTTACTAAAATAAATTCTCATATCCTCCCAGCTAACTAAATAATTTATTTACTAGTTACAACAAAATGCATTATATTTACAATTAAAACTAACCTTCGATTGGTTTTGCACCCGCTTCCTCAACGCCAAATTTATTTACTAAATCATTAAGCAAAGCACCAAATCCGCTTGTGTCATCTATTGTAATAATATCAACCGCCTTAAACCATCTAAGTGTAATCATTTGCAAAGCAACATTTTTATACACTTCGCCATCTGGCCTTAGCCAAGATACATTCAGTTTTACCGCTATGATAGTTTTCCACGGCCATCCGTTTACAACCACCTCAGCGGGCGTAAATATAAAACCTGGTAATACTCGCATATATCGCTCAAACCACTGCGCAATCAAGGTTCGATGGCTTCTATTTCCTCCCAATGCGTGCTCGGCCATAAGATGCAGTGCTGGCAAATAGTCACCGCCACTAAGATGCTTAAAGCTATTACGCACAAGTTTTTTTACTATGAAGGAATACATATGCAATCTTTTTACTTAACGATGTTAATATAACAACGTTAAGTAAATAATGTCAATAGATTTAACTAAATTATTTTTAATTTAAAAACATGAAGAAATTATTTTTGGGCGATAACGAACAAGCCAGCCACAATCAGCAGGGCGCCAAGTGCGGTTTGTAATGTAATGGCCTCTTTAAGCAGCCACCAAGCCAGCAATATGGCGATGACCACGCTGCCTTTATCGATAAGGGCAACGGTGGCCACATCACCCATTTTGAGCGCTTTGTAGTAAAAAATCCAAGAACCAGCAGTAGTTATTCCCGATAAGCCTAGCCAAACATAATTCACTTTTTGTAATGACTTTATTTCACTGGGGGAAACCGCCATCGCCGCAAAAACCAACACAAATACACACACGAATAAGGTGCGAACCGTAAGGCCCAATTCAGATGAAATGCCTACCAAGCCTTGCTTTGCGACAACCGCAGTAAACCCTGCGAATAGCATCGAGATAATTGCATATAATACCCAGCGTTCCATTAACCTCTCAATTTCTTCAATGAGTTAGTTGTTTTTGATCTGCTAAAATGAGCAACTTCGCTTCATCAAGCTTTCGTTCTAAAGCTTGTATGCGCTCATCGATACCTTGAATAGCCATCTCAGCACGCACATTCACTTCGTGATCAATCTCAGCATCTAATCTATCACGTGCGCTTTGGCGATTTTGCGACATCATAATAATTGGCGCCTGCACTGCGGCCAGCATAGAGAGTATTAAGTTTAGAAAAACATAAGGATAGGGGTCAAATGCTTCTTTGCGCGGGCCAAGTACCTCGGTATTAAGATACGCCCAAACCAACAACCAGAAAATAAACAGGATAATGAAAGTCCATGAACCTGCTACTTTGGCAACAAGATCAGCAGCGTGCTGACCAAAGGTTCTTTGTTCTACATATTCTTCATTAACGTCACGCACTGCGTCCATGCTTTGAAGCAATTCCGCTATATCTTCACGTTCAGCTTTAGATAACTCTTTCCACTCTTTTTCGGAAAGTTTTTTTACTACTTTTGTGGGTGATTTTGCCATCATTTAATCTCAATTAGCCATACCAAAAAACAAGTTAACCTTTAAAACCTGAATTATGACACTAGCGATAGCAAAAAAGTTTGTTAAGTACGAAGCAGTGAGTTAATTTGAACTAGCTGGCAAATTTATTTTTAATAATTCAGCCAACTTTTGGAGGATTATTTAATCTCTATCACGTAGGACAAGCCTGCCCGTATTGAAAGCTTAACTTGCAATTAAAACAAAAATCTAAAGAATATAAACTGCCGGGAATACAGTTAATGCAAATACAAACACTAACCACTCCATATTCCAGCGTTCTAAATGGCCAGTAAAATGCAAAGTAAGTACAGCTATCGCCAAGGCATAATAAATTGCAATGAGTACCATAGATTAAACCTACGTTTGAATTAAGTAATTAGTGTATTTATAACATTTTTTATCGGAAATGCCTAAAATTTTAATATTTTATAAAATTTATTACACAAAAAGGTTTCTTGCCTTTTGGGCTGTTTTCGCGTAAATTCAAGGCATTGCTAGGGGTCTGTTTTATAAAGTATTTAGGCTTAAATAAACAGTGAGAGTTACCCTTTGAACCTGATGCGGGTTATGCCGCCGTAGGAAAGCATCTTAATGCTTTCCTACCAATATACATAGGCAAAGCTAAATGCTTCCTATGCTTAATTTAGAAATAGGAACGTGCCATGAATGCCACCGACAAAAATCTGCAAAAAAATCTCACCAAATTTGTTAGCGAAACCGCTGAGATTGACCCCGCCACCAAACAGCCTTTTGCCAATTCACACAAAATTTATGTTCAAGGCTCACGCGCCGATATTCAAGTGCCGTTCCGCGAAATTTCGCTAAGCGATACACCGTCAATGTTTGGTGCGGACAAAAACTCACCAGTAGTGGTGTATGACACCAGTGGACCTTATACCGACCCAAATATCGACGTGGATATTCGTAACGGGTTGCCTGCCCTGCGAGCCTCATGGATATTGGAGCGTGGCGATACAGAGCAATTAGACGGCCCAAGCTCAGCATTTGGCCTAGAACGCAAAACCGACCCTGAATTAGCAGAAATGCGCTTTAACTTAACTCGCTTGCCGCGCCGCGCAAAAGCAGACGCAAACGTAAGCCAAATGCACTACGCGCGCAAAGGCATTATCACACCTGAAATGGAGTTTATTGCCATTCGCGAAAATCAACGCCGTGAAAACATGAGCGAGCTACTGCAAACACAACATAAAGGCCAAGATTTTGGCGCGAGTATTCCTAAAGTCATCACGCCAGAGTTTGTGCGTGACGAAGTAGCGCGCGGCCGTGCAATTATTCCATTGAATATTAACCACCCTGAAATCGAACCGATGATTATTGGCCGTAATTTCTTAGTAAAAATTAACGCAAATATTGGCAACTCTGCGTTAGGTTCTTCAATCTCTGAGGAGGTTGAAAAAATGGTGTGGGGTACACGTTGGGGAGGTGACACCGTGATGGATTTATCAACCGGTAAAAACATTCACGAAACCCGCGAGTGGATTATCCGTAATTCGCCAGTGCCAATTGGTACCGTGCCTATCTACCAAGCTTTAGAAAAAGTAAACGGCAAAGCTGAAGACTTAACTTGGGAAATTTTCCGCGATACATTGATTGAGCAAGCTGAACAAGGTGTGGATTACTTCACGATTCATGCAGGTGTACGCTTGGCTTACATTCCAATGACGGCAAAACGTATGACAGGTATTGTGTCGCGCGGCGGTTCTATTATGGCTAAATGGTGCTTGGCGCATCATAAAGAGTCATTCTTGTACGAGCATTTTGAAGACATTTGCGAAATCATGAAGCAGTATGACGTTGCCTTTAGTTTGGGTGATGGCTTACGCCCAGGCTCAATTTACGATGCCAACGACGAAGCGCAATTTGCTGAACTGAAAACATTAGGCGAACTCACACAAATCGCTTGGAAGCACGATGTACAATGTATGATTGAAGGCCCAGGCCATGTGCCGATGCACCTGATTAAAGAGAACATGGATTTGCAACTTGAGCATTGTGGCGAAGCACCCTTTTATACATTAGGCCCACTCACCACCGACATCGCCCCGGGTTATGACCACATCACCTCAGGTATCGGTGCTGCGATGATAGGCTGGTATGGCTGTGCCATGTTGTGTTACGTAACACCTAAAGAGCACTTAGGCCTGCCAGACAAAGAAGACGTGCGCGTCGGCATTATCACCTACAAAATCGCGGCGCACGCGGCAGATTTAGCCAAAGGCCATCCGGGCGCACAGATTCGCGACAACGCCTTGAGCAAAGCGCGCTTCGAATTCCGCTGGGAAGACCAATTTAACTTAGGACTCGACCCGGAAAAAGCCAAAGAATTTCATGATGAAACCCTGCCGCAAGAAGGTGCCAAACAAGCGCACTTTTGCAGCATGTGCGGCCCGCACTTTTGCAGCATGAAAATCACCCAAGACGTGCGCGACTACGCCGACAAACTGGGCGTGGACGAACAAGCCGCGCTACAAAAAGGCATGCAAGAAAAGGCCATTGAATTTGTGAAAAAAGGCAGTGAGGTTTATCAAAAAGTTTAAGCTTTATCCCAGCATCCACCATTCCCGCGCAGGCGAGAATCTAGTTAATAAGCCAGCGTATGCGGGCTTATTAATTTTCATCTAATCTGTCAAAGACATTGATTTTGCCCATTTAGTTTGGAGTAAAACTAACTCATTTTCTTCACACTGGCCAACTCTTTCTTGCTTCATTTTAACGTATTCAGTAAGTCCAATTACATATTTTTCATCATACCCATCAGGTATGAATGTTTTAAATACTTCCACATTCTTTTCGCTTGGGTTTTCTGATTCACGGCGAACAAACTCATCTTTTCTTTTTTCTTGAATTGTATAAAAGTCGGTTCTAGCTTCTCCAGTTAAAAACTTTTTCGGGGCTCCGCTCCCACATTTTGCAAGCATATATTCTTCATAATATGGCTCAACTTTATTAAAAAATGCTTTAAATTTTTCGGAGCTAACTAATTCCAAAGAATCAGAAGAAGACTTCAGCATTCGATCCATTAATAAATCTGATACGCCTAGCTCAATTAAATAGTCTCCTACTAATTTTTCTATATTTTTATATTTAGCGGAAGCTTGAGCTGGAGTTAATTTCGAAAAGTATTTCTGATCAAAGTAAGGTCTATGAATGCCTATTGAAGGTATCTCTATTCTTTGTCCACGATCATCTTGATTGTCAGTAACAGATTTATCTATTCCCGCTAGAAATATCAAAACACATGAACTGTAG
>JANYCB010000157.1 GCA_025360485.1 Methylotenera sp.
GCATAAAGTGGTGGCAGGATATGCAGGCGGTGATAAGACAAGCGCTAATTATAAAACTGTCAGCACTGGCACAACTGGCCATGCTGAGGCCGTACAAATCACCTACGATCCAGCCGTGGTTTCGTATGGTGAGTTATTGCATATTTTTTTCTCGGTGGCACATGATCCAACGCAGCTAAATCGACAAGGGCCAGATTCTGGTACCCAGTACCGCTCAGCACTTTTCTATACAGATACCGCGCAGAAAAATGTAGCCCAAGCTTATATTGCGCAATTGAATAAATCAAAAGTTTTTCCTCGCGATATTGTGACGCGCGTCGATGCTTTCAAAGCTTTTTATGCGGCAGAGGATTACCATCAAGATTTCTTGATTCACAACCCTAATTATCCCTATATTATTTTTAACGATTTGCCAAAAATCGAGAACCTTAAGCGCGTATTTCCCAATAATTATCTCGTCCAACCTGTGATGTTAAATAGCGCACTCTAGTAAATTATCTACTTTATAATCTTGACGTAAAATGATGCTGGGCTTAGCCAAGCGCTAGATTTAAGGCGCTTTTAAGTGCATTTTTTCAATTTCACAACTAAAAGTAAATTTATTAAATTTAAATGACTGCTGTTAAGAAATAGACAAATGTTATATCCTAAAGGCAGATGCTTATAATTTATGAGCTTATCTACCTATAACAACACGGGAATCAACAATGACTAAAGCAGCAAAAACAGTATTGGGTAAGACCGATTTAGTTGAATTAATTTCAGCAAAATCTAGCGTATCGAAAGTGGACGCTAATAACGCGCTTAATTTAGTATTAGATGGCATTACTAATGCGTTAGCAGCAGGCAACGATGTCAATATTACGGGTTTTGGTAAATTTAAAGTAGCGCACCGTCCAGAGCGTCAAGGCCGTAACCCTTCAAATGGCGAGCCACTTACAATTAAGGCAAGCAATCAGGTTAGTTTTTCTGTGGGTGCTGGCTTAAAACAATCTGTAAATAAATAAAATCTATAGGATTGAATTAAAAATCCTAATTTTGTACAGGCAGTTTTCGGCAGGCATGTCCTGCCGAAATTCGTATGAGCAATAAAATTCAATCATTTTACAAATGGTAAGCAATTGAAATCTATGTAAAATAACAACACCATAGCTAGTAAACCCATGAATGCAGCTAATCACACACCGATGATGCGCCAGTATTTGGCGCTTAAAGCACAGCATCCCGATATGTTGCTGTTTTATCGCATGGGTGATTTTTATGAGCTTTTTTTTGAAGATGCTGAAAAAGCTTCTAAGCTACTTGGCATCACGCTCACGCGCCGCGGTTCCAGCAACGGCGAGCCAATTAAAATGGCAGGTGTGCCATATCACGCGGCCGAGCAATACTTAGCCAAACTTGCCAAATTGGGTGAGGCGGTGGCGATTTGCGAACAGATTGGTGACCCCGCAACCAGCAAAGGCCCTGTTGAGCGCGCTGTCATGCGCATACTCACACCTGGCACGCTCACCGATACCGCATTGTTAGAGGAATCGCGTGATGACCAACTGCTAAGCGTGTTTGCAGGCGATGGCGTTGTAGGGCTAGCGCACATAAACTTAGCTTCTGGCACGTTTATATTGAGTGAAATTGCAGTGGGGCTATTAGCTCAAGAGCTTGAACGCATTTCGCCTGCAGAAATTATCCTTGCGGATCATTTTAAGCATGTAGCAATCGAAAATTTCTCCTGTGCAAAAAAACGGCTAAGCCCGTGGCAATTCGATTTAGATGCGGCTACGACCAGCCTGACCAAGCAATTTAACACGCGTGATTTGCATGGCTTTGGTTGTGCAGAGTTAAGTGCGGCGATTTCGGCGGCTGGCGCATTACTCGAATACGTAAAACACACCCAGCGCACCGCGTTGCCACATATTACGTCATTAAGCGTTGAGCAGACCAGCCAATATATTCAGCTGGACGCTGCCACACGTCGCAATTTAGAGATTGATTGCACGTTGCGTGGCGAGCCATCACCCACATTGTATTCGCTGCTTGACACGACGCAAACCGCTATGGGCGCGCGCTTACTGCGGCATTGGCTGCATCATCCGCTACGCGATAGAAGTTTGGTTGCTAAGCGTCATGCGGCAGTTGCGGAGTTAACGGGCGCTACTCAATATCAAAATTTACAGAGCCATTTAAAATCTATCGGCGATATTGAGCGCATGACCACGCGCGTTGCGCTTAAAACTGCGCGTCCGCGTGATTTATCGGGTTTACGAGATAGTTTATTGCAATTGCCGTTACTACAAAATTTGCTGGTGAAAAGCAACGCCATATTATTGGAAACACTAGGTGCAAACTTGCAAGCGCCACGCGAAGTGCTGCAATTGTTAATGCTTGCAATTAAGTTAGAACCCTCATCGGTGCTACGTGAGGGCGGTGTGATTGCCGATGGCTTTGATGCTGAATTAGACGAGTTGCGTGCTTTACAAACTAACCACGGGGATTTTTTGTTGCAGTTTGAGGCGGCCGAAAAAGCGCGAACTGGCTTGCAAAATTTAAAAGTAGAGTACAACAGCGTGCATGGCTTTTACATTGAGATTAGCCGCGCGCAAGCTGAAAATGCACCGCCAGATTATCGCCGCCGCCAAACTTTAAAAAATGCCGAACGTTTTATTACGCCAGAATTGAAAACCTTCGAAGATAAGGTGTTAAGCGCTAATGATCGCGCTTTAGCGCGCGAAAAAATGCTGTATGAGCAAGTTTTGAAGCAATTAAGCCCATTTATCACTGCCCTGCAGACCAATAGCGGCGCGGTTGCCAGCCTAGATGTTTTGTGCTGCTTTGCGGAACGTGCAATTGCACTCAATTACACACAGCCGCAGTTTGTGAGCGAGCCTGGAATTGTCATTGAAGCGGGGCGCCATCCTGTGGTCGAAAGTATCACGCAGCCGTTTGTGGCGAATGATATTTCGCTTAATCCTTATCGGCAATTGTTGCTGATTACTGGTCCGAATATGGGCGGCAAATCGACTTTTATGCGACAAACGGCGCTGATAGTTTTGTTAGCGCATTGTGGCAGTTTTGTGCCAGCAAATAGGGTGAAAATTGGGAAAGTTGATCGCATTTTTACACGCATTGGCGCCTCGGATGACCTTGCTGGTGGCCGTTCTACCTTTATGGTAGAAATGACAGAAACGGCTAATATTCTGCACAACGCGACTGATAGAAGCTTGGTGTTGCTGGATGAAATTGGACGTGGAACGAGTACTTTCGATGGCTTAAGTTTGGCTTGGGCGGTTGCCAAACAGTTGCTAGAAAAGAATAAAAGCTTCACGCTTTTTGCGACGCATTATTTTGAAATGACACGCATCGTAGATGAGTTTAAGCACGCTGCAAACGTGCATTTAGATGCAGTTGAGCATGGCAACGGTATTGTATTTTTGCACAAAGTGGAAGAGGGCGCGGCCCACATGAGTTATGGCATTCAAGTGGCGCAATTGGCGGGGATTCCCAAATCAGTGGTGGCCGCCGCCAAGCGCAAGCTCGCACAGCTAGAAAATAATCAACTGACTCAGAACCAAAACCAGCCAGATATGTTTGCAGCCAATGTCGAGGCTGCGCCAGCGGCTGAACACCCTGTGATTGCTGAGCTTGAGGCGATTCAGCCTGATGATTTAACGCCTAAACAGGCATTAGAATGGTTATATCTTTTAAAAACGAAACTTTAGCACGACTGTAATTTAACAGCCTGCTGATTTCATTACGCCTTCTAAGTTATTTTGTTGCGCTTTCAAGTCTTTCATCACTGCCGCACCGCCGCCTTTACGTTTTTGCTCGGCGATATTTTTTAACCCAGCTTTAAGCGAGGTACACATACCTTGCGGGTCTTCCTGATTTTCTTCTTTTTGAGCAGTTGGAGCCGGTTGAGTTGCTACAACTGTGGGTTTAGCAATTGGCGTATCTGGCGCGGCAGCTGTAGGTGCAGTTGGCGCAACAACTTCGGGTTGAATCACTGATAATGGCCCAGATTGCTCTGGCATTGCTGCGGGTGCAGCTTGTGGTTTAACTTGTGCTGTTGGCTGTGGTGGTAAAGGTTTGGCCGTTGCAGTTTTACTGATTGGTTTTTGTTTTGCTTTATCTTTAGCAATTGTGTGCGTAGCAGCGGCACCAGAATTAGTCCCAAAGCCAAGCATTTGCTTAGCTTGCGCCATCCATTTGCTGGTGAGCGAAGTTTTCTGCTGCTGCTGCGTACACTCGCGTTCTACCGCGTTTTGCACTTGAAACGCCGAGCCGCTGCGGCTATAGGCATCTTTAATGCGTGCCACGGAGGCACTATCTGTCGCAATGGCTATTTGCTCATCGGCAGTTACCCCGCTATCACGCAATTTGATGATCAACTTAGCAGCCTCACCCTGTTTTTTACAATCAGCATCGGCCGTTGAAGCAGGCGCATTGCTGGCAGTGTCTTTTTTGCTTACGCTGCTAGTGCTGACTTGTGCTGGCTTGAAGGGCTTTTTATTGATAGGCTTGCTACCGCCGCCTTTACATGGCGTATCTTGGTAGGTGTTGCCACAACGATACATATCCTCGGCAACCACGGTTTGCGCATACATTATAATTAGGCAAACAAAAATTCGCGAGAGTGAAAGTTTCATTCAATATTCAATTAGTGATGATGTCCGCCCGCGCCATGCACGTGCTGGTGTGAGACTTCTTCTGGTATGGCGGCGCGTACCGCAGTCACTGTGGCTTTAAACACCACGCGTTCTCCCGCCCAAGGGTGATTGCCATCTACCACTACTTTGCCATCGGCAATCTCAGTTACGGTGTATAAAATCACTTCACCGGTTTCGTCTTCACCTTCAAATTGCATGCCCACTTTGAGCTCATTCGCGGGGAAAGCGCTTGCAGGCTCGATTTGCACAAGTTCTTCGTCAAACTCACCAAATGCATCTGCCGGCATTAAATCCACTGTTACTACATCGCCCACGTTTTTGCCGTGCATCGCTTCTTCCACCTTCGGGAAGATATTATCGTAACCGCCGTGTAAGTAAGAAACAGGTTCAGCACTAGATTCCAGCACTTCGCCATCGGCATTTTTAAGTTCGTAAGTCATTGTTACTACAGTGTTCATTGCGATTTGCATGGTGTTCGACATGAGTACAGTCCTAAGCTGGATAGTTTGAAAATGAGTGGTTAAAGTTGAGAATATAAGTTTAATCTATTTTTGTAATTTGGCTAAATATCGTACGCATTTATTATATGGCATTTAAGTTTTCAACCCTTTAGTAATAAAGCTGGCTTTTGCTATAAAGCTATCCAATGCAGCCGCAAACGCTTGCCTATCGCCGTGGTGAAATGTGGCGGGTCCGCTAATATCCACGCCATTGCCACGCAGTTCTTCCATTAAGTTGCGCATGGCAAGACGCTCTTTAATATTGGCTTCGGTGTAAAGCTCACCACGCGGGTTTAGCGCATGCGCGCCTTTTGTCACCACTAATGCGGCTAGTGGAATATCAGCAGTAATCACCAAATCACCCGCTTCACATTCATCTACAATTTTGGCATCTGCCACGTCAAACCCACCTGGGACGGTCATCATTTTGATGAAAGGTGATGCCGGCGTGCGTAAAAATTGATTCGCCACCAGTGTTGTCGTGATTTTAGTGCGCTCTGCTGCCCGAAATAAAATTTCTTTAATGACGACGGGGCAAGCATCGGCGTCCACCCAAATCTTCATTGCTGAGAAAAACTCATCTTTCTTTGTAATACTGCGTTACTCATCAAAAAATTATCCTTACATATCAACCATATGCGCGTCCTATTTTTGGATTCGCGCCTGAACTTAACTTGAAAATCTTGCTTAAAAATATGAGTTTTTAAACTAATTTTAGTATTTAGCGACCTCTACCGCCGCTTCTATGCGTGCTATTCGGGTTGGTATTGGTTCTACCAAAAGCGTTTTGATTCGCATTTCTATTATTTGGGTTGCGGCTTTGCGGCTTAGGTGCAAACAAAGCGGGTTGCGGCATAGCCTGATGGCGTGCGGCCTCAGACATATGTTGTCCAGGAGAGTTTTGCGGCGGCCTAGCAGGTGCTATATTTTGCCCAGAATTTTGCGGATTTCTGGGTTGCTGGCTATTATTTTGGCCGCGATTTTGATTTGCATTTCTGCCAGCGTTTTGCCCGCTGTTGTTTCTATCGCCCTGCGGTTTGCGCTGCTGCTGGCCTTGGCCATGTCCACGTGGAGGACGACCATGATTTTGCGTAGAGCGCGGCGCTTCAGGTTCAGGGTTAGCGTTTGGCGTAAAACCTTCAACTGGCACTTTTGGTATTTCGCGCTTAATCAGCTTTTCAATATCTTTTAAAAACTTTAACTCTTCGCGGTCAACCAGTGAAACCGCCGCGCCGCTACTGCCTGCGCGACCAGTACGGCCAATGCGGTGTACATAATCTTCCGGCACATTGGGCAATTCAAAATTCACCACCTGCGGCAACTGGTCAATATCCAAACCGCGTGCCGCGATGTCTGTCGCTACTAGCACGCGCATGCTTCCATCTTTAAATTGGGCTAATGCTTTAGTACGCGCGCCTTGGCTTTTGTTGCCATGAATCGCCGCAGCTTGAATGCCATCTTTAACCAATT
>JANYCB010000020.1 GCA_025360485.1 Methylotenera sp.
CGGTTTGATTGGCAAAGCCCATATTGTCGATTAGCAAGAACGATGCGGCGCAGAATAGAGCGAACTTCCAACCCAGTCGCCAAAAGCCAATACCAACAAAGATTACTGCTAACAGCCAGAATGGTATAAACATCAGACTGTTTTCTATGGCGCCTGTTGAAGCATCAATAATCTTGCCTATTTTGTCGAATAAGCCATGGTCATTGTGTTCTAGCCAATCAACACCTGTAGCTACCCACTGGCCTATCGGTAGTTTATAGCTCATGCCTTTATCTCCTTACAAAGTTTACGCAGCAAAACAGTTTTAGTAATTGCGCCAATATATTCGCCATTGTCATCCACAACCGGAAGTGGGAAAGGGTATTCAACTACTTTTTTTAGCACTTCATTCAATGGTGTATTGCCTGAAATGGTCACTTTGTCAGGGAGTAGCGCATCACGCAGCTTCTTACGTGGTTTATCAATGCAAGCCATTAACGATTCCGCAGAAACTATTCCAAGCACTTTGTGTTGCTCATCAAGCACAAAAGCGTACACGCGGTCATATATGCGCATGCGCTCTAAAGCAGCGCTGAAGCCATTCGCAGGGTCATCTGGGCGGTCGAAAATAGTCACTTGTTCTTTTTGTGCTACATCTTTGGCGGTCAAGTATTTATTGGTATCAACGCCATTAAAGAAGGCCTTTACGTATTCATCGGCAGGGCGTTGCAAAATGTCATCCGAAGTGCCGACTTGAACGACGCGACCACCTTCCATAATGCAAATGCGGTTGCCGATTCTCAATGCTTCGTCTAAATCATGTGACACAAATACAATAGTGCGTTTTTGCTCTTGCTGTAGCTTCATCAGCACGTCTTGCATCTCTGTTCTGCGCAGCGGATCAAGCGCAGAGAACGCTTCATCCATTAACATTAAAGATGGGTTCACAGTGAGTGCGCGCGCCAGCCCTACACGTTGTTGCATACCGCCAGATAGTTGAGATGGCATGTGTTTGGCAAAAGTATGTAAGCCAACTTGCTCCAGCACTTCCATGGCGCGGCGTTCACGTTCTTTCACGGCCACCCCTGCAATTTCTAGCCCAAACGCGGCATTTTCTACCACAGTACGATGTGGCAGTAAGGCGAACGATTGAAACACCATGCTCATGTCCTTGCGGCGTAAGTTGAGTAGCTTTTCGGTACTCATTTTTGCCACGTCTTCTCCATCAACAATCACACTGCCCGCAGTTGGCTCGATCAGGCGGTTAAGCAAGCGAATAAGTGCGGATTTGCCCGAGCCAGAAAGACCCATTAGTACGAAAATTTCGCCTTTATTGATTTCAAACGAAGCATCTAGCACGCCCACCACTTGGCCAGTCTGTCGCAGCACCTCGTCCTTGCCCTTACCATCGTATAACATCTGCATCGCAACATCGGGTTTGTTACCAAACACTTTGTGCAGGTTTTTTACCACTACTTTTGCTTCCGCAGCAGCGCTTGTGTTTAATATTTGATCATCCATCAGATTTCCCCTTAAAACGCCTTCAGACTTACTATCAAGTTACTCGCTAACACATCATTTTTCAATCACTAAATCACTCAACGGCTTAGAGCAGCAAGGTAAAAACAAGCCTTGCTCAATCTCGCGTGGGCGTATGCCGCCGCCATGCTTCATATCTACCTTGCCCGAAATAAGCTTGCTTTTACAAGTGCCGCATAGCCCTTTTCTACATGATGAGGGTAAGCGCATGCCAGCTGCGATGCCTGCATCTAACACGAATTGATCTGATGCACATTTGAAACTAGTGCCACTTTTAGAGAATTTTACTTTATATTTATTTGCGTCAATTTCAGTTGTATTTGTTTTAGTTTCAGTTTGCCCACTGGCAGGTAACTCATCAAAGCTAAAACTTTCTTCATGATAGTGTTTCATATCAAAACTGGCATTTTTTAGCATGGCACGTACCGCTGCCATATAAGGCGTAGGGCCGCAGGTAAAAACTTCACGTTTTAAAAAATCGGGAGCAATTGTCTTTAATGCATCGATATTCAAATAACCTACTGGCATTGTCCAGTTGGATTCGTTATCTATTTTTTCGCAAACAAAAGCAGTATGGAAATGCGGCAAATTAAACGTCATTAAATCTAGTTCATGGCGAAAAATGATGTCTGTTGGACTACGCGCACTATGTACAAATGCAATATCAGCATCTTCAGCTAAGTCATGAAAGGTTCGCGCCATAGACATCAGCGGTGTAATACCTGAGCCACCAGACAGAAATAAATATTTACTTGCTACATTTTGCGTACAGGTAAAATCTCCTGCAGGACCTAGAGCAGAGATTTTACTGCCAACCTTCAAATGGTCATGCAACCAGTTAGAAACAATGCCATTTGGTTGGCGCTTAACGGTAATAGAAATGGTGTGCGGTCGAGTAGGCGCTGATGATATGGTGTAGCAACGGTTTACTGTTGTGCCATTAATGACCAACTCGAGTGTAATAAATTGTCCTGGTAAAAACTGAAACAAGCTTGGTTTAATTGGTTGAAATAAGAAACTTTTAACATCATGTGTTTCGTTTCTTATTTGACAACAAATAAGCGTATTGTCATGGTCAGCGTCCCAAACTGGAAGCGCTTTTTCCAAGAACTGTTGCGTGTTTCTTGACGATATTATCGACATATTTTGATAGGAGTCACCGAGGATTTAATGTTGTCTATTTCTGCCTCTAGTCTTTGAATATACCAATTGGTAAATTTTTCTACTAGTTCTTCGGTATATGGCGAATAAGGGCCTGGCTCGTATTGGTCGCTTTTCACACCACGATGCGTGCGTTCCACTAAGGTGGAGTCTTGTTTGTTGGTTGCCTTCCATACTTCAGTAATTTTTTTAGTCTCATAATCCATACCTTCAACTGCATCTTTATGCACTAGCCATGTAGTACGCAACAATGTGTGTTCAGCATCAATGGGTAATACGCTAAATGTAACAATATGATCACTCATAAAATGATGCCATGAGTTGGGCTGTGTCCAAAATGAAAGTCCGCCCAGATTACGCAGTGTTAAATCGCCCAACAACTTTTGGCATGCCACTTTGCTATCCATGGTTTGCGATTCTCCAGCTTTTTCCAGTGGTAAACGTTGTGTGCGGTAAGCAGTTGCGCAGCCGTCCAATAAATCAATTTCTGCTGAAAGCAAGCCACATGCTGCCCAGCGATTCCCTTCTGACACAACCAAGTCACGAAACTCTTGTACTTTTTCGGCATTTTCTGGCGAAGGTTGATAGCCAAAACCAAATTCGTACATCGAATTTAACAATTCAGGATGATTAGCAATGCAGTGATAGCACTCACGGTTGTTCTCCATGGTGAGCTTCCAGTTGCCATTTTCGATAATATCTTCTTGTATAGCCACTTTGCAATCTGCAAGGCGATGCGGGGCAATATAAGGCTCCATAGCTTTACGCATATTATCAAAGTCGGCAGGCGGCTCGTCGGCCAAGCAGATGAAAACAAGGCCTGCAATATTGCCCACATGCACAGGCTTTAAATTATGGTCATTTTTATCAAAATCTACGCCCATGTGCTCGTTGTAAATAAGCTTCCCAGAGAGATCATAAGTCCATTGATGATAAGGGCACACTAAGTTGCCAACACTGCCTTTAGCGTCATCACAAAGTTGCGAGCCACGATGACGACACACGTTATGAAACGCTTTTACATTCATGTCATCATCACGCACGATAATCACTGAATTGTGGCCAACATCTACTTTGATGTAGTCACCTGGCTCGGCAATCTCAGGCTCTACCGCGACAAAAATCCAATGCCGACCAAAAATCACTTCAATATCCAGCGTATTGATTTCCGGGCTTAAGTAAAACGGGGCTTCTAGTGTGTAGCCTTTGCGGCGATTGCTAATCAAATTTCGTATTTCTGATGAAATATTCATGTCATCTCCTTGCCTATTTATTTTAGTTTTTTTAAAAAGTTATAAGCTGATGTTCGCGCAAATAGCTTAGTATAACTTGTGCTTTTTCGACACTATTTCCATCATTTACGACAGTGCCACCTTTGTTTTCACTTGTAATAGCCGATAACAAACGCTCATGTCCGGTTAAATTTTCCTGTGCTTTTAGTTTGTTGGGTTTACGCGTTGCTTGCTGTATTTGCCATTGCATAATGCTGGTGGCTTGGTTTCTATCGACAGGAGTAGACAGCGAATGGATTTTACCTTGTAGCTGACGCGCATAAGCAAAACGCAATTCAACGGCTGCAAGCGGATGAATGGCAATGACAGCAGGTAAATTAACGGCTACGCGACGGCGCTTACCTTTGGGAAAGAACTGCAAAACTTCTAACTTATCGCCTATCTGCCTGACTTCTAGCACATTCGCGACAATTGGGATGTTAAGTTTTTCCGCTAACAAGTATGGTAGCAAACCACTATCCTGGTCATTCTCGGCGCGACTTCCAGTGAGAATTAAATCTGTATCGCCTAATCTTTCAGCAAGACTATCGACGATGTCGGTATCTGGCTCTGTAGGAATGACACTAATTTGGTCTGCACCAAGAGCTAAATAATCCATTAATGCGGGATTATTTGCATTGCCTGCATGTAGCACGTCTAGCTTGGCAGCATCGGAATGCGACAAATCAATGCCAATGGTCAAGGCAAGGCTGTCGTTGCGGCAATGGCGCGGTACGCCACTAGTAGGGTGTCGCCCAGTTGAAACTAGCACGGCGATGCGCTTAATATTCATGCAGCTACCTTCAAATTAGCCGATTTTGCTTCTGCAATCAGAGTGATTAAAGCGCTCATAATCTCTTCCGCGTCGCCTATCACGCTAAGGTCTGCGCGTTTTACCATCGGCGCACTGGCATCCGTGTTAATTGCAATGACATGTCGACAATCTTTAATGCCTTGCAAATGCTGCACTGCGCCAGAAATGCCAATGGCCAAATACGCGCTAGCGCTGACGGTTTTGCCACTCGCACCAATTTGTTTGTCGCGTGAGAATTTCCCATCATCCACAGCCACCCTACTAGCGCCAATGCTGGCTTCTAGAGTGTGTGCTAGTGACTCTAAAGTGGCAACATTTTGCACGCCATTGCCAGCAGAAACGATAAAATCAGCTTCTTCCAATGCAATCTCAGTGGCAGCAATTGTTTGCATGCCTAAATCTTGATAAGAGTTTGATGTTAGTTGATTCGAAATCGCTTGATTGCTGCGTTGCGCTAAAGCAGTAAAAGGTAAATGTGTATCGACTGTATTTGCAACCAGCAGGGTAATTTCAGGCAAAGCAGTTTGTGCAATTGAAGTGCCACCTGCTTGATAGGTGGCAACGTGGCCTACATCCATTTCAACCACTTGTGTTACAGCAGTTTTGGTTTTTTGGTGAGCGATTAGTCTGCGCCCTAAATCGCCGTCACCCGTATGATTGTCGGGAATAAAAATGCGTAAGGGTTGAATAGATTCTATTAGTGCAGAAATGTTTGCAAGTTCTAGCTCAGGCTGAAAGTGTTCAAAGTCCAATTCTGGCATCACCATAACTTGGTCAGCACCAACATTTGCTAAGTCCTCCGTTAATTCACCCAATATTAGCGCTAAAACATTCGTTTCAGCATCGGCCAAAATCGCGGCGGCAGCAATGGTTTGCAGTGCATGGTCGCAAAGCGTGCCGCGTTCACTATGCGCGATGACTAGATAACTGGCATTAAGATTTTTCTTGGTTCTAACTGGTTTTTGCTGGTGTGGCACTTGCAAATTGGTGGGCGCTGTCAACACAATGCGCTTAAGACCAGCAGCAGCAATTTTAGACGGCCGATTTGGATTGATTCGTGTGGTCATGCCGCTTCCAGACTCGCTGCTAGTAATTCAGCAATATCTAATATTTCAGGCCGTTGCCAATCTTTACCATCTGTAACGCCCTCCAGCATCGCTGTGCATTGTGGGCACGCCACTGCAACAAGCTCTGCGTTAATCGTACGCGCATCGGCAATACGAATATCAGGTATGCGTTGTTTGCCAGGAATGTCGGTGAGTGGCGCACCGCCACCCCCCCCGCAACAGCGCCCACGCAGGCCGGAGCGTTCCATTTCGTTTATTTGCAAGCCAATACTTTTTAACAATGCGCGTGGTGATTCTGTTTCATTGTTGTAACGTGCTAAGTAGCAGGGATCGTGATAAGTGAGTTTGCGCATTTCATCTGATTTGCCCAACTTTAACTGGCCGCTAGCGACTAACTCAGATAACAAAGTGGTGTGGTGAAACACTTCATAATTTCCACCAAATGCGCCATATTCATTTTTTAAACTATGCATAACGTGTGGGTCAGCTGTCACGATACGCTTGAATGATAGTATGCTAAAAGTCGCGATATTGCGTTTGGCGAGCATTTGAAAAGTAGCTTCGTCACCTAGTCGCCGCGCGGTGTCGCCAGTATCACATTCCAGCGCTCCCAACACCGCAAAGTCTACGTTAGCTGCTTTTAAGAGTTTTACTAAAGCACGTAGTGTGCGCTGATAACGCATATCAAACGCGCCTTCTCCCGCCATCAGCAATATATCTACTGGTTGGTTGGCTTGAATTGTTTTAACGTCTAAATCAATCGCCCAATAATAACGCGCCTTCTGGTCAAAGCCGCCCACTGTGGCGGTCTGACGCAAGTTTTCTAGGGTCTGAGGTGCTTTGTTAGGTGCGCTGCCCTGGGTAAGTGTAAGATTGCGTCGCATACCAACAATCGCATCCACATGTTCAATCAGCATGGGGCATTCTTGTACGCAAGCGCGGCAAGTAGTGCAGGACCACAGCGTTTGTGCCTCGATTAAAGTTGGCACAATTGGCTGATTCGGGCTACCAGTATGAGTTCCAACAGGGATGCCAGGGTAGGGGCTACCTGCAAACTGTGCATCCGAGCCATTTGATAGACCGACGACTAAATCTTGAA
>JANYCB010000113.1 GCA_025360485.1 Methylotenera sp.
AAGTACCTGATGCACCTGTCCACTGTGGGTTAATGCTAGAAAACCATGCACCTAAATAAAAGCCAGAACTGTGCGCCCAATCAATACCACCTTGTACAGCAGGGCCAGAGCTGTTGTTAACACCACGTGAGATGTAATTAGTATACAAGCCAAGGTTGTATGTTAACGTATAAGGCGGTGCTGGTTCAGCTGGCGC
Organism: Methylotenera sp.; assembly: GCA_025360485.1. Classification (GTDB taxonomy): domain Bacteria; phylum Pseudomonadota; class Gammaproteobacteria; order Burkholderiales; family Methylophilaceae; genus Methylotenera_A. The sequence goes on from JANYCB010000113.1 coordinate 197, forward strand.
TGCAGCGGCCGCTGGTGCCGCAGCAGGGGCAACGTCAGCGGCAGGAGCTGCATCAGCGGCTGGTGCAGCGGCTTCATCAGCGAATGTATAAACACTGCCTAACAACAATGGTGTTGCACATAGTGCGCCCAACACGTGGCGATTTAATAACCAACTAATATTTTTCATGTAAACCCCTTAAAAATTAAAATACAGCTAAAACTAAATTCATTAATGCTAATGCTATAGCGAAGCTATCGGTAATTATTTTAAAATAAGCACTGATAGTTTGCGCTAAAAACTTTTATTTCATTTTATTACACATTGTCCCAATGTCTATTATCAAAGGCGAAGTAACTATTAAAAATCATAATTACGACAATAAGCATAACAAAACCGACTAGCCGTGTGATTTGGCTCATCTATGGGGAAGTATAATGAACCGAAAAACCATTACTTTCAATATTTTATTCACAAAAAAAAATAATTCAGCATAAATACAACAGTTTACGGGTCCACTTACTGGTGCATTTGGCGAAATATTGCACCCAATTTGTGCATTTGGCTAAATTTTGGCTTTTCACACTAAAATTACCTATATATTGCCAATAAATATTATGCTGTTGCCTGAATGTAATTAAGCTAATATGATTTATACAGTTGAATCATGAATGCATCGCAAATAGATTCGCTTAGCTTTGTTTAGGTAATTACTTTAAAGGGTTGTATGCCAATTAAAGAAATGTCGCAGGTCAAACACGTTGCCTTCTTGACCTTAAGTAATTTCTCGCTGATTGCGTTTTCTAACGCCATCGAGATTTTGCGCATGGCGAATTATCTGCTTGGTGAAGAAGTATACCAATGGTCCGTCATCACTGTAGATGGACAACCTGTGGAGGCCAGTAATGGTTTAGCCTTTACTAAAACAACTAAGCTGGACTTTGCCAATGCACCAGATATGCTGTTAGTTTGTGGTGGCGTTAACGTGCAAAAAGCTGTAAACCCAGAGGTAATCAAGCTTCTTACACAAGCAGGCAAACATGGCATGTGGGTGGGTGGTCTTTGCACTGGAAGTTATGCTCTAGCAAAGGCTGGACTACTGGATGGTTACAAATGCACTATCCATTGGGAGAATATGGCAAGCTTATGCGAACAATTTCCTAGCATCCACTTTATGGAAGAATTGTTTGTGATTGATCGCAACCGTTGCACCTGCGCAGGCGGTACAGCACCTCTAGACCTGATGCTAGCCTTTGTTTCTGCAAGATTTGGCAAGCATTTAGTAGCAGAGATTTCAGATCAGTTTATGGTTGTACGTGCCCGCGACAGCAAAGACCAGCAACATATTCCCGTTGCAGCGCGTGTGGGTTATAGCCACAAAGCGTTGGTGGAGGTTTCCGCCCTCATGGAAGCCAATATCGAAGAGCCTCTCAGTTTAGATGAGCTGGCGCGTTTAGCAGACTTATCGCAACGCCATTTACAGCGCATGTTTAGGCACACACTAAATATGACGCCCATGCATTATTACCTGAATTTGCGCCTGCGTCGCGCAAGAGCTTTGTTGTTGCAAACTGAAATGTCGGTGATGAGCGTGACTGTGGCATGCGGATTCCAATCTTCTTGCCACTTCAGCAAATCTTACCGCACACTATTTGGCTACTCGCCGAGTATGGAGAGAAACCAACACAAGCCAATACCACCGTTGCATGCCCTCGCCAGTAGCCCGCGTGAGCCTGAGGAGAGTTTGTTGGGTGAGTTTACTGCTGCATAAGCTTTATAATTGGTCTTGGCGCGATTAAACAATATTCTGTCGTAATTTAATACTTGTTTAATGGGCACTCACGATAAGTTACCATTTGTTTTGCTATCCTTTTTGCTTGTTCACATTACCTGGGAGTTTATAAAATGAATCAGTTTGCAAAGTCCGTTTTAGTTGTAGCACTATTTCCTCTAATTTTAACCGCATGTGGCAAAAAAGATGAAGGTGCAGCATCAACTGCCGCACCAGTAGCCGCTACCGCGGCTGGTGGCGAAGCTGCTACTTGTAGTACCGTTAAATTTGCTGATATTGGCTGGACGGACATTACTGCCACCACCGCGCTTTCTTCAGTAGTCTTGGAAGGTTTAGGCTATAAACCAGAATCTACCATCGCTTCTGTGCCAATCGCTTTTGCTGGCCTTAAAAAAGGTCAAATTGATGCGTTTTTGGGTTACTGGTCACCTTCTATGACGCCAATCGTTGACCCATTCTTAAAAGAAAAAGCCATTACAGTGTTAGATAAACCTAACCTTGTTGGCGCCAAATATACGCTGGCTGTACCCAAATATGCTTTTGATGCAGGCTTAAAAAGCTTTGCCGACATTGGTAAATTTACAAAAGAACTCGATGGAAAAATTTACGGCATCGAGCCAGGCAATGATGGTAATAAACTCATTGCAGACATGATTTCCAAAGATGCATTTGGCCTAAAAAGCTTCAAGATGGTGGAATCTAGCGAAGCTGGCATGTTGACTGAGGTGAGCCGCTCGGTAAAAGATAAAAAATGGATTGTATTCTTAGGCTGGGCACCGCACCCAATGAACGTGCAACAAGACATCGCCTATTTAAGCGGTGGTGATGACTTCTTTGGCCCTAACTATGGTGAAGCGAAAGTATTAACCGTAACTTCAAATGAACTAGCAACGCGCTGCCCTAATGTCAATAAACTCATTGGCAATTTAGAGTTTAATCTCGACATGGAAGGCCAAGTCATGTTGCCAATTATGGATAAAACTGCACCAAATGTTGCGGCAAAAGCATGGCTTGCCAAAAACCCTGCATCTTTGGATGCCTGGTTAAGCGGTGTCAATACAATAGATGGAAAACCTGGTTTGGATGCAGTAAAAAAATATCTAGGAGTTTAATTCTCTAGTTATTCAACCGTAGCCTTAACTTTCTAAAGCCATCACTGCCAATGGGCAGTGATGGCTTTTTTATTACCATTTACTAAATACGACACATGTCGCATTAAGATAACAAAAAGTCTGATGTAGCACATTCACATGGCGCTAAAATGTGAGAATAGCCTTTCATTATTAGCGCACAAACCCATTACTGGAGCTCGCTTGAACAAAGATTATTCCATTTGGAAACTGCTCTCCCAAGGCTTTAAACAGCACCAAGGGTGGACGCCTGCCTGGCGTAACCCTGAAATTAAATCTAGCTACGATGTGGTGATTATTGGCGCTGGGGGGCATGGCCTGGCAACCGCGTATTACTTGGCTCGTGAGCATGGCATTAAAAACATTGCTGTGTTAGAAAAAGGCTATTTGGGTGGCGGCAATACCGCGCGTAACACTACCATTGTGCGTTCTAATTACTTGTGGGATGAAGCGGCGATGCTGTACGAGCACTCTTTAAAATTATGGGAAGGCTTAACCGAAGAAATCAATTTTAACGTGATGTTTAGCCAACGCGGTGTATTCAATTTAGGCCATACCTTGCAAGATATGCGCGACATTGAACGGCGCGTCAATGCAAACAATCTTAACGGAATTGACGCTTTGGCGCTTAACGCACAAGAAGTAAAAGACCGTATTCCAATGATTAATATTAGTAAAAATACACGTTTCCCGATTATGGGGGCTAGTTTTCAGCCTCGCGCGGGCGTGGCGCGGCACGATGCTGTGGCTTGGGGCTTTGCGCGCGCTGCTAGCAACTATGGTGTGGATATTATTGAAAACTGCGAAGTGCAGGGCATGGATATTGAAAATGCTACTATTAAAGGCCTGCAAACCAGCCTTGGCTATATTAGAACATCCAAAGTGGGTTGCGTTACTGCTGGGCATTCATCCGTGATGGCAAAAGCTGCTGGCATCCGCATGCCGATTGAGAGTCACCCGTTACAAGCGTTTGTGTCAGAATCACTGAAACCTATTTTGGATACGGTTGTGATGTCGAACGCTGTGCATGGTTATGTAAGCCAATCGGATAAAGGCGAACTGGTGATTGGCGCGGGCATCGACCATTACACCAGCTACGCACAGCGCGGTAGCCCGCACATTATCGAACACACTGCGGCAGCGATTATCGAGCTATTCCCCATGTTTTCGCGCGTGCGTATGAACCGCCAATGGGGCGGCATTGTGGACACCACCCCTGACGCGTGTCCAATTATCAGCAAAACCAAGGTCAAAGGTTTGTACTTTAATTGCGGCTGGGGCACTGGCGGGTTTAAGGCTACACCAGGTTCTGGCAATATCTTTGCCCACACCATTGCGCATGATGAACCTCATCCGCTAAATGCCGCTTTCTCGCTTGACCGCTTTCATTCTGGCCATTTAATCGATGAGCACGGCGCCGCTGGCGTTGCGCATTAAATAGGAAAAATATGTTTGTCATTAATTGTCCACACTGTAATGAACCACGTGAAGAAGAAGAATTTCACTACGAAGGTGAAGCTTTTATTGCACGACCTGCCGAACCGGAAACGCAGACCGATGCCGAATGGGGCGATTACTTGTTTATGAAAAAAAATCCAAAAGGTTGGCATTGGGAAATGTGGGGGCACAGTGCAGGCTGTCGTAAGCTTTTCGTGGTTAAGCGCAACACCGCCAACCATGCTATAGACGGGGCTTGGACGCTCACAGAAGCACGTGCCGCTTATGATGCAGAAATGGCAAAAATATGAGTAGTAGAGTTATACACAAGCATAGCCGCGTGGATTTTTCCAAGCCGCTATCATTTACATTCGATGGCAAAATTTATCAAGGCTTTGCAGGCGATACACTTGCCTCCGCCCTGCTTGCCAACGGTGTAAAAACCATCGCACGGAGCTTTAAATATGGACGGCCACGCGGCATTGTCGGCGCATGGGCCGAAGAACCAAACGCCCTAGTGCAAGTTGACGTTGGCGCACGTACCACGCCCGATTTAAAAGCAACACAAGTTGAACTATACGATGGCTTAGTAGCGGCTCGCACCAGCGGATGGCCTAGTCTGGCGTTTGATTTAAAAAGTCTTGGTGGCAGATTTTCGCGCTTTATGCCAGCAGGCTTTTACTATAAAACCTTTAAATGGCCGAATAAATTTTGGCCAATATACGAAAACATCATTCGCCGCGCAGCAGGTTATGGCAAATCCCCCATTGAACCTGATACTGAAACCTATGACCACAAACATCATCACGTAGATGTGCTCGTGGTTGGTGGCGGTGCTAACGGTTTGCTTTCAGCGTTACTAGCTGCTAGAAGTGGCTTAAAAGTGTTATTGGTAGATGACCAATCTGAATTGGGTGGATATTTACTATCCATGCCTAACGTTACAATAGGCAACTTATATGCAAGAGATTGGGTTGCTAAAATAATTACAGAGCTAAGCAATTCTCCCAACGTCACATTGCTAGAACGCACAACCGCTTTTGCCCTGCACGACATGAACATGATTCAAGCAGTTGAGCTCGTGCAAGACCATTTACCTCATCATGAACGTAAACCAGAACAACGGCGCGAACGTATGCACCGCATACGTGCTAAGCAAGTGATATTAGCTACTGGCGCGTTTGAGCGCCCATTGGTGTTCGGCAATAATGACTTACCAGGCATTATGACTGTGTCAGCACTCACGACGTATTTCAATCGCTATGGCGTGAGTTGTGGCAAGAATGCAATTATTTTAACGAGCAACGATTTAGCTTATCAAGGTGTAGCAGACTTAGCTGAAGGCGGCATGAATATCACTTTGATAGATACTAGGGCCAACATCAACCCTTTGTGGGCTGCGAGATTTGCAAAGCTTGGCGTGACAATTTATCCGGGTTACGGAATAGATCAAGCGCTCGGTAGTAATGCAGTAACTGGCGCAAAGCTCGTTAAACTAGACTCCATAAAGATGTCTGCAAGCATCAACTGCGACATCATCGCAAGCTCTGGCGGCTTATCCCCTACAGTGCATTTATTCTGTCACGATGGTGGACGGCCACAATGGAAGGATAATGTCTTAGCTTTTGTGGTATCAGCCACAGGCCGTGCAAATGCTGGCATTTATTGTGTAGGCGCAGTGACGGGCGTATTTGGTTTGCAAGAAAGTTTAAGCGCAACATGCGAAACAATCACCGAAATGCTCGCTGCTTTGAACAAAAAAGTAGAGAGCGATGACTTGTCATTTAACACCGACGAAATCAACTGTTCACCAGCACACGCCATATTCCGCATCCCTACTACGGCAAAAGCCTTTGTTGATTTTCAAAATGATGTTGCCGTCACTGATGTTGAGCTGGCTGTGCGCGAGAATTATCGCTCTATTGAGCATATCAAGCGCTACACTGCGCTGGGCTTTGGTACTGATCAAGGCAAACTTTCTAATGTCAACGGATTTGCAATCGCGGCAGAAATGCTCGGCAAAACGATTCCAGAAGTTGGTACAACCACTTACCGCCCAGCCTATACTCCAGTTTCATTTGGTGCTTTGGCTGGCGCGCACGTGGGCGACACCTTTGAACCACGGCGCTATACTGCTATACAAGCCGCACATAATAGCCGCAATGCCTCTTATGAAACGGTTGGACAATGGATGCGTCCATGGTACTTCCCTAAACCTGTTGAAGATATTCATGCGGCAGTCAATCGCGAATGTTTAGCCGCGCGTAATAATGTCGGTATCTTGGATGCCTCAACACTCGGCAAAATTGATATTCGCGGTAAAGATGTACGAGAGTTTTTAAACCGTATTTACACCAATGCTTGGAACCAATTAGCGCCAGGAAAATGTCGCTACGGCCTCATGCTAAATGAAGCTGGCATGGTGATGGACGATGGCGTAACCGCTTGTATCTCTGACACACACTTCTTAATGACAACTACCACAGGCGGCGCAGCTGGCGTGATGAGCTGGTTGGAAAAATGGCATCAAACTGAGTGGCCTGAGTTGGAAGTGTATATGACTTCTGTCACCGACCATTGGACGACAGCCGCCTTAGTAGGGCCAAAAAGTCGCGAGGTATTGGCTAAGCTTTGTAGTGATATTGACTTAAGTAAAGACGCTTTCAAGTTCATGGATTGGCGCGATGGCACCGTTGCAGGCGTGCCAGCACGCGTCTTTCGCATCAGCTTTTCGGGCGAACTGGCTTATGAAATTAATGTAGATGCAAGTTATGGTCATTATGTGTGGGAAGAGCTCTTGAAAGCAGGCGCTGAATTCGGCATTACGCCATACGGCACCGAAACCATGCACGTATTACGCGCTGAAAAAGGCTTCATTATTGTGGGTCAAGAAACAGATGGCTCAGTGACGCCCTTTGACCTGGATATGGCTTGGGCAGTCAGCATGAAAAAACCTTATAGTTTTATTGGCAAACGCTCATTGGCACGTAGCGATACCGCACGCACAGACCGCAAACAGCTGGTTGGCTTGCTGACTGATGACCCCAATTTTGTGCTAAAAGAAGGTGCGCAATTGATTAACTCAGACAATATAACGCCGCCCGTGCCAATGCTGGGGCATGTTACCTCTAGCTATTACAGTGCATTTTTAGGTCGCTCAATCGCCATGGGTTTTGTCATTGACGGCATTAAACGTCGCAGCGACGAAGGCAACAATATTGTTTACGCTTGGGCTGATGGCAAAGCAGTGAAGGTAAAAATCGCTTCCTCGGTGTTTTTCGATGCAGAAGGAGCGCGGCACGATGTCTAATCTTACGTTCAACCCTGTCATGCAGTCACCGCTGCATCACTTCAACTTAAAAACAAAGCAACAACATGTAGATGGATCTAAAGGCGTATGGGCGAATGAAATGCCGTTGTTAGGTTATATTAGCTTGCGCGGTAACGCTCAAAATGCTTTATTTACAAAAGCTGCTAAAAAAGCCCTTGGATTTGCTTTACCCATACTGCCATGCAGCCTAATATCTACCTCATGGGGTTGTATTTATTTGCTTTCACCTGATGAATGGTTGCTAGTTTGTGATCGTGAACTTCGCACCGAATTGCAGCAAAAATTAGAAGCTGCGTTAGTAGGCATACATAGCCAAGTTATAGATAACTCAGGTGGCTTTACCACGGTATTTGTACAAGGTAAAAATGCCAGCGATGTGCTACACCACTGTACGGTATATGACTTAAACGCACTTACAATAGGCAAAGTTGTAGGCACTACTTTTGGTAAAACAAGCGTGTTTTTACACCAGCATAATAATGGCTACAAAGTCATTTTCCGTCGCAGTTTCGCTGATTACATTTGGCGCTATCTAGAACGTAGTGCCTTGCCCTATGACTTTGGCATTGCAAATCTGGGCAGTAGTTAAGTAAACATGAACTATAGTGTATTTGAAGTGTTTCGCATAGGCATTGGGCCTTCAAGCTCACATACCGTTGGGCCAATGCTTGCCGTAAATCGCTTTCTTGGCGAAATCGAAGCGCGCTCGCTACTCAAACAAGTGGCACAAGTGCAAGTGCATCTGTTCGGCTCTCTTGCACTTACAGGTAAAGGACACGGTACAGATAATGCTGTTTTAGCAGGGCTGACGGGTGCATTACCTGATCAAGTTGACCCAACCAGCATCATACCGTTAACTGAAGCCATTAAGAAAACTGGGCATTTAAAGCTGATGAATAGATTTGAAATACCGTTTGATTTCAATCAACACTTAGTTTTCCATTATCAACTATCGTTGCCACAGCACCCCAATGGGATTGTGTTGCAGGCATTTTATGATGATGGCGACTCATTACACCGCAATACCTATTTTTCAATTGGTGGTGGTGCCGTGCTAGATGAAAAAGAAATAGCCAATACTTCCAAAAACAGTTCAATCGTTAAAGGCTCGCCTGCCGCTGCACCTTATTGGTTTGATAGCGCAGCGGATTTGTTACGCATGGGCAATGAAAATACACTCTCAATTGCCGATATGGTGTGGCAAAACGAACTCAAATATCAAGATGCAACCACTACTCGCAACAAGTTATTACGTGTTTGGGAGGTCATGAATGCGAGCATAGAACGCGGCTTGAGTACTGAAGGCATGTTACCTGGTGGGCTCAAAGTGAATCGTCGCGCGCATTTGATTTACAAGCAAGCCAGTACCGTAGGCGGAAAACTTTCGTCAGACTTTCAAGCGATGGATATGGTAAGTGCTTTTGCCATTGCAGTGAATGAAGAAAATGCGTGTGGCGGACGTGTAGTAACTGCACCCACCAATGGTTCAGCAGGTGTGATTCCAGCGGTACTTAGCTACTTCACCCGTTTTTGTCAGCAGCAAAGAACGCAAAAAGAAATTGAAGACAACATTATTAAATTTTTGTTAACTGCTGCTGGTATTGGTATGCTATATAAAAAAAATGCATCTATCTCTGCTGCTGAAATGGGCTGCCAAGGTGAAATTGGTGTTTCTTGCTCAATGGCTGCAGGTGGCTTAGCGGCAGTATTAGGCGCGAATAATGAACAAATTGAAAATGCCGCAGAAATCGCTATGGAACATAACCTGGGTATGAGTTGCGACCCCATTGGGGGCTTGGTACAGATTCCTTGCATTGAGCGCAACAGCATGGGTGCAGTGAAGGCAATTAACGCAGCGCGCTTGGCTATGATGCATGAAGGTAGCCACATTGTTTCACTAGATGCAGTGATTGAAACCATGCGCCAAACGGGAATAGATATGCAATCAAAATACAAAGAAACCGCACTGGGTGGACTGGCAATTAACGTGGTAGCCTGTTAACTGTATGTTCTGTAAGGAAATATAATGCGGTATCCGCACCTTTTTACACCAATCACGCTGGGCAAACTGCTGTTACCCAACCGCATTTACAGCACCGCGCATGCTGAAGTGTATGCTGAGGCTGGTGGTATGCCTGGCGAGCGTTACATTAAATACTACGAAGAAAAAGCCAAAGGTGGGCTGGGAATGGCGATTTGCGGCGGCTCTAGCCCAGTCTCATTAGATGTGCCGCAAGGCGCATGGAAGCCCGTTAATTTGACTACAGACCGCGTCATCGAACCACTGGCTAAGCTCGCAGAAGCTATGCATAAACATGGCAGCAAAATTATGATTCAAGCCACGCACATGGGTCGGCGCTCAGTATTTGCGAGCGACCCATGGCCACATCTGGTTTCGCCCAGTGGCGTGCGCGAACCCGTACATAGAGGCAATGCCAAGGCAATTGAGATTGAAGAAATTAACCGGATTATTCGTGATTTCGCCGCGGCCGCCAAGCGCGTACAAGCAGCGGGACTTGATGGCATCGAAATATCCGCGGCACATCAGCATTTAATAGACCAGTTTTGGAGCCCACGTACCAATCAACGTAATGACGAATATGGTGGCAGTTTAGAAAACCGCATGCGCTTTGGCTTGCAAGTGCTAAACGCCGTGCGTGATGCAGTTGGCGCTAATTTTTGTGTAGGTTTGCGCATGTGTGCCGACGAATTTCATGACGATGGCTTGGATCACGAAACATTGAAAGAAATCGCGCAGGCTATGTCAGAAAGCGGCTTGATTGATTTCATCAGCGTAATTGGCTCCGGCGCTGATACGCACAACAAAGTGGCCAACTGCATGCCGCCCATGGCTTTGCCTCCAGAACCGTTTGTGCATCTGGCTGCAGGCATTAAATCGGTTTCAACCGTACCCATTTTGCATGCTCAAGGCATACGCGATGTCACACAAGCCGAGCGCATTATTGCTAACGGATTGGTAGATATGGTGGGCATGACGCGCGCCCACATTGCCGACCCGCACATGATCATGAAAATTCGTAATGGGCAAGAAGATCAAATTAAGCAATGTGTTGGCGCGAACCACTGTATAGACCGCCAGTATTCAGGCCAAGATGTGCTGTGTATTCAAAATGCAGCAACCTCGCGCGAGGCAACCATGCCGCATGTGATTACCAAAACCAAAGGTACTAAACGGCGCGTAGTAATCGTTGGTGCAGGTCCAGCGGGACTAGAAGCTGCACGGGTAACAGCAGAGCGCGGCCATGAAGTAGTATTGTTTGAAAAAAATACTAGCGTTGGCGGTCAAGTCAATATAGCAGCAAAAGCGCCGCAACGAGAACAAATGGCAGGCATTATTCGTTGGTTTGACATGGAAACCAAGCGTTTGAAAATTGACAGGCGACTTGGGATAGCCGCCGATGTCGACATGATTTTGGCCGAAAAACCTAGTGTTATCGTACTTGCTACTGGTGGTAGCAGCCACACAGGCCAAGTACCCGCTTGGGGTGTGGCACAAGGCTTAGCAGTGAGTTCATGGGATATATTATCGGAAAAAGTAGCGCCCAAAAAGAATGTGCTGGTGTATGACACTATCGGCACACATGCTGGCTTCGGCACAGCGGATTTTATTGCCAGCCGCGGTAGCCAAGTCGAAATAGTCACGCCTGATGCCAAAGTGGCGGACGACGTGGGTGGCACCACTTTCCCTATTTTTTATCGTCGACTTTACGCACAAGGCATGATTGCCACACCCAACTATTATTTAGAGCGCATCTATGCCGAAGGAGATAAAAAAATTGCCGTGCTTCGCAATGAATACACCGAGATATTGGAAGAACGCGAAGTCGATCAAGTCGTGATTGAAAATGGCGCGCTACCGAATACTGAGCTGTATTGGGCGCTAAAAGAACGCTCAAAAAATCGCGGCCAAACTCACATAGAAACCTTGTTTTCAGCTAAGCCACAACCTGCGCTTGCTGAAACACTAAAAGATGGCGAATTCCTACTATTCCGTATCGGCGATTGTGTTTCTATGCACAATATTCACGGCGCGATTTACGATGCATTGCGGCTGTGTAAAGATTTTTAGGTAAAAATTCTAAACGTGTTAGTGCAGCACATCATCACCGCGTTATTCTGGCTTAGCCTGTTTATGCTACTTTTTGGTCTATGGCAGCGTGCGCAGTTATGGCGCGCGGGTAAACCGGCAAAATGGCATTGGTGTCAAATACTTACTATTCCTAAACGTTATTTTGTCGATTTGCACCATGTGGTATCACGTGAGCCATATATTGCGCGCACGCATGTGGCGACGGCTGGCGGCGCGGTTGCGGCTTTAGTTTTAGTCGCGATTAATTACGGATTAATGTTGTATTCAACAAGTCTGAATTGGGCGATTGTGATAGTGACTGGCGTGATGTTTGTTGGCGCGTTTTTTATGTGGTTGCGACGCCGCGACTCTAAGTCCCATTCTTTGCCAACAAGATTATCTCGCGGTGCTTGGAGTCGCCTGCCCTACTCATTGCTTGCGTTTGCGCTGGGCTTATTTTTAGTCACGTTGCCAATCACTGTTTTATCTGGCGGCATTGCAGTTTTAGCCATTTTATTACTATTAGTAGGCTCGGCAGAATTAGGGCTAGGCATAGGACTTGGTGGGCCGATGAAACACGCAGTTGCTGGTTTGCTGCACTTGGCTTTTCATCCGCGTCAGGAACGATTCCAAAACAAGCTATCTACTGCGCTAAAGCCATTAATGCTTGAAAATAAAGACTTTGGTATTAGCAAACCAAGCGATTTTCAGTGGAATCAGTTGCTTGGTTTTGATGCCTGCGTGCAATGTGGCAAATGCGAAGCCGCTTGTCCCGCCTTTGCAGCAGGGCAACCACTCAACCCTAAAAAACTGATTCAAGATTTAGTCGTCGG
>JANYCB010000118.1 GCA_025360485.1 Methylotenera sp.
GCAGCGAGCCTTGCGCGCTTAGCATGGATTAGCTGATTAGCTGTACTTTTTAGCACCAGTGCTTCTGAAGCTATGTTTGCTATACTTTTAAAAATAGATAACTGATACTCGCTCAAATTTATCGGCTTGTTATCTACTAAACAAAGTACACCTATAATTGTGTTACCCGATATAAAAATTGGTGTTGCAATATAGAATTTGATTTTCAGACTGTCTTCATTAATTGACTGTTTCTTGACATTAGATTTTTGAAAGAAATCAGGAGTATCAATCGGATTTTTGCTGCGAAGACATGCGTTACAAAGCCATGAATCAACATCACTCGCGATATCAATTGCCGAAGTTGTTGCATTAAACCAATTCTTATCTTCACTAACTACCCTAATAAGTGCTTTAGGCACGCAAAAAATTCCTTCTGCAAGTTGGGTAGTCTTGCTGAATAGCACTTCTGGTAGTGACTCTGGCTGAATAAGCTTTGCTAGGTTGGCAAGTTTCTCATGCTCTTTTTTTGTAAGAATCTCGGGATGCGACAAAATTAGCTCCTTCCATCAATAACAGTTATTAACTAAACGATTTAAAAAAAATAATACCCTTAAAGTCTAATTACTCTTGCTATTAAGCTATATTAATAGAAATTGAATTTCAAAAAAAGAACAAATACAGCATGCGCTAAGAAATTTAGTAAATAAATGGGAAATTTCGCGACCAGCCGATATAGACCATTTATATAACATGTAGCAACCAATGTGCTCATTGGAATTAGGTAGTTAAGCCGCAGCCGACTTAACTACTTTTGCAATTTCTTCCGCCTGTTTTTGTACCAGATTTGCATCTTGGCCTTCCACCATCACGCGGATTTTTGGCTCGGTTCCAGAGGCACGCAGTAGCACGCGACCAGCGCCATTTAATTCAGACTCAGCTTTTTTAACGGCCGTTTGAATAGCGTTATTATTTAAGTCTAACTTCTTTTTCGCGGTTACGTTAATCAACACTTGCGGATATAACACTAGCTCTGCACCTAATTCTGCCAGCATTTTTCCACTTAGTTTAAGTGCGTGCAACACTTGCAGCGCCGCGATAATGGCATCACCACTAGAATGTTTATCTAGCACTAAAATGTGGCCAGAATTCTCACCGCCTAGAGTCCAATTTTTTTCTTTGAGCAGCTCTAATACGTATCTATCACCCACTTTGGCGCGCACGAAAGGGATTTGGTGCTTTTGCAGCGCATGTTCTAGCGCCAAGTTGGTCATCAACGTGCCGACCACGCCGCCTTTCAGCTCACCCTTAGTTTTTAATCCGCAAGCAATCATATAAAGCAGTTGGTCGCCATCAAGCAAATTACCAAGCGAATCCACCATCATCACACGGTCGCCATCACCATCAAAGGCAATGCCCAAATCAGCCTTGTGTTCCACCACGGCTTTCTGCAGTGCTTGCGGGTGCGTAGAACCTGCATCCAGATTGATGTTCAGACCATCTGGCTTATTGCCGATTGCAATAACTTCTGCGCCAAGCTCGTGAAAAACTGGTGGCGCAACGTGGTAAGTAGCGCCATGCGCGCAATCGAGCACAATTTTTAAGCCGCGTAAATCTAAATGGTTAGGAAACGTGCTTTTGCAAAACTCCACATAACGGCCAGGGGCATCATCAATGCGACGCGCCTTGCCTAGCTTGGCAGATGACATGCAACCCATAGGCTGTGCAAGCTCTTGCTCAATCGCGTGCTCTATCGCGTCATCTAGCTTTAAACCAACGCTGGAGAAGAATTTAATACCGTTATCTTCAAACGGATTATGCGATGCGGTAATGACAATGCCAGCTTGTGCGCGCAAAGCACGCGTAAGATAGGCCACGGCGGGTGTAGGCATTGGGCCTGTGAGCAGCGTATCCACGCCAGCGGCCGTTAAACCCGCCTCTAACGCGGCCTCTAGCATGTAGCCAGAGATGCGCGTATCTTTGCCAATTAGCACAGTTGGCCGCGCACCCACACTTAAATGGCTGTTTAAAGCCAACACGCGCCCTGCCGCATAGCCCAAGCGCATTAAAAAGTCTGGCGTAATCGGTGCCTCACCCACGCGCCCACGAATGCCATCGGTACCAAAATATTGTTTAGTCATGCTTTTCCAATTTATATAATCGCTGTCACTACTTTAAGCGCTTCAACAGTGGCTTTAACGTCGTGTACACGCAGTATTTTAGCGCCTTTTTGAGCTACGATCACAGAAGCAGCAATACTTGCATAGAGCCTTGCATCCACGTCGTTACCCGTCACCTGTCCCAATACAGATTTGCGCGAAAGCCCTACCAATAAAGGCTGGCCTAGTTCTGCGAAACTTTCGAGCTGTTGTATGAGCGTAATATTATGCTCCCGCGTTTTGCCAAAGCCAAAGCCAGGGTCAAGCAGAATGCGGTTTTTAGGCACCCCCGCGTCAATACTGGTCTGCAGCCGTGCTGCCAGAAACGATTTTACTTCAGATACAACATCATTATATTGCGGATTGATTTGCATGGTTTGCGGCGTGCCTTGCATGTGCATTAAGCACACCCCCACTTTTGACCGCGCCACAATTTCTAGCGCGCCCTCTTCTTGCAACGCACGCACGTCATTCACCATACTCGCGCCAGCTGCAATCGCGGCTTGCATAACTTGCGGCTTATAAGTGTCGATAGAGATTGGAATGTTGACTTGACTCACTAAGCCTTCAATCACTGGCATCACGCGGTCTAGCTCCTCCTGCACGCTAACAAAAACTGCATTAGGTCGAGTAGATTCACCACCAATATCGAGAATGTCAGCACCCTCTTTGGCAAGTTTGAGTGCATGCTCAATCGCTAAATTGGTATTTGAAAACTTGCCACCATCAGAAAATGAATCAGGCGTCACATTCACGATGCCCATCACACGGGGAACGGTTAAATCAAGCTGAAAATGTCCGCAAATAAAGTTCATAAAAAAGGGCTAGAATTAGTCTAGCCCTAATTTTAACACTAAACCATCATCAACTTTTGGCAGTTGGCTGTGGCATTGGCGTCGCCGTGTTGCCACTAGAAGTTCCCGTGTCGCTCGGCTTTACTTTAGGTTGACGCGGTTTTGGTTCGCGCACAGGCAGACCAGCCATAATGTCATTGATTTGGTCGGCATCAATCGTTTCATATTCCATCAAGGCCGCCGACATGGCTTCCACTTTGTCGCGATTGTCTTCCAACAATTTGCGTGCAATGCCATATTGTTCATCCAAAATTCGACGAATCTCCGCATCCACCTTTTGCTGTGTGGCTTCAGAAACGGTTTTCGAGCTCATATTGCCAAAAAACGAATCTTGGCTGTCACCCGCATACACCATAGTACCCATAGCATCACTCATACCGTAGCGCGTTACCATGTCACGTGCCAGTTTGGTCGCACGATCAAAGTCATTCGAAGCACCAGTAGACATTTGATGCATGAAAATTTCTTCTGCAATACGCCCACCAAACAAAATCGAAATCTCTTCCAACATTTTTTCTTTGTAATTGCTGATGCGATCAAACTCAGGTAATTGCCATGTTAAACCGAGCGCCCAACCGCGCGGCATGATTGTTACCTTGTGAACTGGATCTGCCTTTGGCAACAACTTAGCAACCACAGCGTGACCAGATTCGTGATAGGCCGTGTTGCGGCGCTCTTCTTCGCGCATCACCATTGATTTACGTTCAGGACCCATATAGATCTTATCTTTAGCGTCTTCAAAATCTTCCATATCCACCGTGCGCTTGCTACGACGCGCAGCAAACAAGGCGGCTTCGTTCACCAAGTTAGCTAAATCTGCACCACTGAAACCAGGCGTGCCACGCGCGATGATATCGGCCTTCACATCTGGGTCAATCGGTACTTTGCGCATGTGCACTAATAAAATTTGCTCGCGACCTTTTATGTCGGGCAAACCAACCATCACTTGCCTGTCAAAACGGCCTGGGCGCATCAAAGCTTTATCCAACACGTCGGCTCTATTGGTAGCAGCGATGACAATCACGCCAGAATTGGCTTCAAAACCATCCATTTCTACCAATAATTGGTTGAGGGTTTGTTCACGCTCATCGTTACCGCCGCCGGTACCAGAGCCACGACTACGGCCTACTGCATCGATTTCATCGATAAAAACGATACAGGGTGAGTTTTTCTTCGCAGTTTCGAACATGTCGCGCACGCGGGCTGCACCTACACCTACGAACATTTCGACGAAATCAGAACCTGAAATAGTAAAAAATGGTACTTTTGCCTCGCCCGCAATGGCGCGAGCAAGCAAAGTTTTACCAGTGCCTGGAGGACCGACTAACAAGACACCACGTGGTATGCGGCCACCAAGCTTTTGAAATTTGCCAGGGTCGCGCAAAAACTCAACCAATTCAACGACTTCTTCTTTGGCTTCATCGCAACCGGCTACATCAGCAAACGTAGTTTGATTGTTACTTTCGTCTAATTGGCGCGCTTTACTTTTACCAAATGAGAACGGACCACCACCCTTGCCGCCGCCTTGCATTTGGCGCATAAAGAAAATCCACACGCCAATGAGTAAAATCATTGGAAACCATGACATAAACATTTCTAATAGCACAGAACGCTGTTGCTCTGGCTTGGCTTCTACCTTGACGTTATATTTCATCAAGTCATTCACCATCCACAAATCGCCGGGTGAATAGGTGTTAAATTCTTTATTATCTTGCGTTTTACCATGCACAACGTGGCCATCAATTTCCACGCTAGCGATGCGGCCATCTTTAGCCTCTTGCATAAATTGTGAGTAAGGCATGGAAACTTCCGCTTTGCCTTTGCCAATAAATTGATTAAAAACCGTCATCAGCACTAATGCGACAACTAACCAAATGGCGATACTTTTTGCGATATTATTCAATTCCCGTTCCTTAAACTTTAGGGTTTACTAATTTTATACCTAATTGATGGCGTTTGTGGCTAAATCAGACTCACTTAACCCCACTTATTTGCGCTTTAGACCCAACAAGTAAACCTCGCTACTGCGGTCGCGTGAGGCTTTTGGCTTACGTGTCACTACTTTATCGAACCGCTGACGCATGGTTTTTACAATTTCATCAAAACCGCTACCAATGAAAACTTTGACCAGAAAATTGCCGCCTGGTTTCAACCATTCGCTACTAAATTCAAGCGCCAGCTCCGTTAAATACGCAGCACCCGCTTGATCCACATCTTTTACACCACTTATATTGGGTGCCATATCCGCAATTACAAGGTCCACAGGTTTATTATTTAACACTACTAACAAGCGCTTTAATACAGCTTCTTCGCGAAAATCGCCTTGAATAAACTCCACATTCGGAATCGCTTGCATGTCTAAAATGTCCAAAGCGATGACTTTTCCCTGTCCTTTTAGTCGTTGCACTGCCACTTGCGACCAACTACCAGGTGTAGAACCCAAGTCCACAATGGCCATGCCAGGTTTGATGAGCTTATCTTTATCATCAATCTCAATAAGCTTATAAGCCGCACGGGCTCTATAGCCCTCTTTTTGCGCACGCTTTACAAACTCATCATTCAGATGTTCTTGCATCCAGGCTTTGCTAGTTCGCGTTGGTTTCATATTAGGAATAAGGTGCTTCGTGTTAAAATGGGCTAAATTTTGAAACTTAAAGAAACTAATTAATTTAAATGCAATTAAAACCTAAACAAATCAGCCATTTACGCGGCTTA
>JANYCB010000099.1 GCA_025360485.1 Methylotenera sp.
GCTCAGAAATGCCAGACTCTTCGACTAAATCAATGAGCTTTTTAAGTTTACGTAAATCCATAATGACCTCGGGATATTTATTTAAATTAAATGATTATTTATTTTGCGGGCTGTTACTAAGTGCATTAGCAGCGAAATTAAAAGCGGCGTTATAACCTTCTGCACCCAAGCCGCTAATAACACCTACGGCAATATCACTGAAATAGGAGTGATGCCTAAAACTTTCGCGGGCAAATACATTCGATAAATGCACTTCGATAAACGGAATTTTTACGGCAGAAATTGCATCGCGAATTGAAATTGAAGTATGCGTAAAAGCGGCAGGATTAATGATAATAAAATCAACTTTGTTAATTGCTAGCGACTGGATCTTGGCAACAATTTCAGCTTCGGCGTTACTTTGATAGGCCTCTAAAGCAATATTGGCTTGCTTAGCTAGCGCCTGCAAGTTGTTATTAATATCCGCCAAAGTCAAATTACCATAGTGCTCAGGCTCACGTATCCCAAGCAAGTTTAGGTTGGGGCCATGCAGCACTAATATAGATTTAACGGACATTTTGCACCGCTTTTACATAAATATTGCAATATTTCATAAGCGCGAGTTTGCCGAAGTTAGGGTATTTTGTCCAGCAGATTCGCTGAAATTAAGCGAAGTTATTGGTGCTAACGCACCTAAGTGATTGAATAGAAAGCTAAACTATTTTTCTAATAATTGTGAAAGAGTTTCTTCTAAAAGGGCTTGGGTAACCCGTCCAAAATAGGTTTTTGCCACACTACCATCGGCTTTAATAATCACTGTGTAGGGTAAAACATCTTTGTTATTGCCTAAGTTGTTCGCGATTTCCATGCCTTGCATGTCAGCAGTAAATAGCGGATAGCTCACTTTGGTTTCATTTACAAATTTGTTTACAGCATCTACATCGTCAATGGCCACGCCGAGCACAACCAAATTTTTGTCTTTATAGGTTTCGTATAATTTTGATAATTCAGGCATTTCTTCACGACACGGCTCGCACCAAGTGGCCCAAAAATTAAGCACCACAATTTTTCCTGCATATTGCTTTAAGCTTTGCGGCTGGCCTTTTTCGTTAGGGTAAGTGGCTGCGAATAAGGCTTGTGTGGATGAACTGTTACCATTTTCAACGTGCGAGCCTTGCATAAAATAGCGTACAGCCAAGCCAAGTGCAATAATGAATATTAAAAATATGATAGGTTTGCTTAGTTTGTTAAACATTATTTTTGATTCACTTTGTTAAGAATTTGTGTAAATTCTTCAGCGTTTTTATAGCCAATCACGTATGTTTTAAATTCAGTACCAGATTTATCGAAAAATATGATGCCTGGTGGGCCAAACAAGCCAAAGCGATTCAGCAGGGCCTTGTCATTGTCGTTATTTTCAGTCACATCTGCTTGCAATAAAACGGTGTCTTTTAGTGCGGCTTTTACTTTGTCGTCGCTAAAAGTTAGTTTTTCCATTTCTTTACATGAAGTGCACCAATCCGCATAAAAATCGAGCATGACAGTTTTACCTTTGGCATTTTTAATGGCGGTATCTAAATCGGCTAAAGATTTTATGCGGGTAAATGGTAATGTATGTTTTGCGTTTATGCCAAGTAAATTATTGACTGGCTGTGTGATGTTGTTTGGTAGTACAGGCCAAACTATATAAGCTGCCATCGCTAACATCAGCACACCAAAAAAGTTGCGTACAATGGTCATCCAAGCACCTGCTTTCGGTAGCAAACTACCAGCGGATGCGCCAATGAGTAATAACGGTATGCCCATGCCGATTGCTAATGTGAATAGCCCAACGCCGCCTAGCAGCACGTTATGCGTTTGGCCGATGTATATGAGCGCGCCAGCCAATGGTGCCGCCACACATGGGCTAACAATTAAGGCGGATAACACGCCCATAATAAACACACCTAAAGATTCGCCGCCTTTAAGTTTGTTGCTGAAATTTAAAATTTTGTTTTCAAATGCCGCTGGTAATTTGAGTTCGTAAAAACCGAACATCGAGAATGCTAAAACCACAAATAAGAATGCCGTGGCACCCAATATCCACGGGCTTTGCAGGCTTTGCGAAATTAAATTGCCCGACAACCCCGCCGCGATGCCCGCTAGCGTGTAGCTGAGCGCCATGCCCAACACATAGGCAACGGATAAGCCAAAAGCGTGTAATTTGGTTGGGGCTTTTTGTTTGTTCTGGCTGCCTACAATGATGCTAGATAAAATGGGAATCATCGGCAATACGCATGGTGTGAATGAAAGCAACAAGCCCGCCGCGAAAAATCCAGCAATAACTAGCCACAAATTACCCGACTTTAAAGCCGTTGTGGTTTTGTCGTCATCATTTAACGATGCGCCAGAAGCCGCGCCGTTATTGGCCCTTAGGCCAGTGTTCAAAATAGGAAAATTGACACTAATGATTTTAGTTTGCGGCGCGTAGCACAGCCCTTTCTCGCTACAGCCTTGGTAAATGGCTTTAATTACAATAGGCGTGCTGGTTTTCGTAATACCTAAACTAGCAACAAAATCATGGTGATACACTTCTTGCTTACCAAAGTTCGGGTCGTCTTTAATATCACCAGTTGGCAGGTTTATTGAGCTAACACCGTTGCCAAGGCTTTCTTTTACAGAAGTTTCAACTTGCTCACTAAATTTAATGCGGTTTTTGTATAAATAATAACCAGGCGCAATTTTAAAATTTGCGATAATATTTTGTGCATCTTTTGCGCTCAAATCGAGCTTAAAAGCTACATCGGGCGATAGAAACTCATCTTCTTTGGTATCTTCAGTAAATGCATTTGTAACCGTGCTACTATTTTCAGTTGCATGCAACGATTGCACAGCAAATGTTGTCCATAAACACACGACACTAATGCTAAACCAATAAAAAAAGCGTTTCAAATGTTGCTCCGTAATGAAATAATCAAGCTTGAGGTTGTAAATGTTGCGCGCAACCCCAACTAATTAGGATAAATTCTTTAGAAAGTTCTAAACCATGCGTTTTTTAATAGGCTTAATTTTACTCGCTTTTCCGTTTGCCGAGATATTTCTGCTGGTCGATCTCGCACACAAATACGGTTGGTGGCTGCTATTTTACTTAGTCGTCATTGGTTTCCTGGGCTTACAATTAATTAAGGGCGAAAAATTATTGCTTTCGGCCAAAATGATGCAAAGCCTGAGCGCAGGTGACAACCCAATTAAGACTATGCTGGGAAGCGCGCGGAATATGGTGGCTGGCGTGCTGTTGATTATTCCTGGGGTTATCTCGGATATCATTGCGGTGATTTTATTATTAATCCCCATTAGTAAGCCCAGCTTGAGCTCTGCAAATAACGCGCAATATCAAGAAACCTATCAGCCACGCGGCAGGCCAAGCGCTAAAGCCGCTAACGATGATGTGATTGAAGGTGAATACGTTGAAATTAAAGAGGATTTTGATAAAAATCCTAGAAAATAGACGACGATAAAAAATAGAGAATAAAAATGAGTCATCAAGTCACCATTCAAAATAGCGGACACTCATTCGAAGTTCGCCCAAGCCAAACTGTGCTGCAAGCCGCTATAGAGGCGGACATTCACATCCCTTATGGCTGCCGTAATGGCGCGTGTGGAAGCTGCAAAGCTAAGCTGATTTCAGGCAAAGTCATGCACGACGATTACCAAAATAGCGCGATGACAGAAGCTGAATTGGCAGCAGGTAACACACTATTATGTTGCGCCCGCCCGCTGGAAGATATCACGGTGGAATGCCGCGAAGTGGGTGGATTAACAGGTATTAAGCCGCGTATTTTGCCAGCGCGCGTAGCTAAAAAAGAGCAACTTTCGCATGATGTAGTGGCTTTGCACTTGCAATTACCTGCAAGTGAGCGCTTACAATTTTTAGCGGGGCAGTATTTAGAATTTATTTTAAAAGATGGCAAACGCCGCGCGTTTTCTATTGCCAATGCCCCGCACGATGCAGAATTTATAGAGCTACATATTCGCGTTATTCCGGGTGGTGTATTTAGCGCTTATGTGGCGAATGAATTGCAAGAAAAGGCCATACTTCGGTTAGAAGCGCCATTTGGAAACTTCTTTTTACGTGAAGATTCACAAAAGCCGATTATTTTTGTAGCAGGCGGCACGGGCTTTGCGCCCGTTAAAGGCATTATCGAGCACATGCTGCATAATAATATTAAGCGTGACATTATTTTGTATCGCGGTGCGCGGGTGGCGGAAGATTTATACATGCACGACCTATGCGAAAAATGGGCAGAATTCACCCCGCATTTAACCTATATTCCCGTGTTATCAGAGCTCACAGCAAGCGATAATTGGCAAGGCAGAACAGGCTTGGTGCACGAGGCCGTACTGGCTGACCACAAGGATCTAAGCGGCTTCCAGGCCTACGTCTGTGGCGCCCCTGGCATGTGTGAAGTTGCACACAATACTTTTGTTGCGCAGGGTTTATTGCAAGACGAATTTTTCTCGGATGCGTTTACGTTTGCGAAGCCAGCGCCAAAGTTAGCAACAGTCTAGGGCGTATTAGCGAAGGGCTTTACACCTTACTCGGGCTTCGAATCTTTCGGCAAAACGACTACAACGTTCATATCCACCATTGTTACTAAGGTCGGAGAGTTGAGCGGAACCTTTGAGACCTCAACTCGATCGAGACCTTGACCGATGAGCCTGTGTAAAACGTGACGACGTCCAAAAGTGGTCCATGCTTTCAGATAGGCTCTAGTGTCAGACGCATCAGCGTTCGGAAATTCTCTTCGAATAAAAGCGAGACACTTTTCATCAATCTCTTGATCGTCGGCAAACGACTTACGATACCAAGTCGCTGCTGCCGCTAGGGCAACAACCCATGTCATTAGTGGATCGAACTGCGCCAAGAATTCAAAAATTCCGGAACCGCGCTCAATGCGGTGAAGAAAAATTGGTGCAGCTTCATCATATGCTTTGGCGCTAAAACATTCCTCCTTGACGTCATGAAAGGTACCTTTGACTGTCTTGAACAAAACCTCGTGATCGAAAAGTGGTAAATGCTTTGGGTGACCTGAAAATGTGAGGCGAAGCAGATACAGGTCGCTCGAGGCAACCTTTTCTATGTAAGTCGTACCTTTGTAGAAGTCCTGCCACAGATCATCGAGATTTAAATTCTTACCCATCCAGTATTGTTCAAGACTCATTGCTACCTTGCTTTCTAATGCTAAACGTAAAATAGACCACAAATAGTAACTTAATTACAATGCAATTTAAGTAACTTTTTCATCATCGCTTCATCACCTGGCGCGTCTGCCACCAGTACATTTAAGCCAAGCTGTAACGGTAATTCGGCAATTCTCGCATGGTTGACGCAAATAACCACATGGCGCAGCCACTCTGAAGTGCCCGCCAAATCTAGCAGGTAGCGCATGGCTTCAGAGCTGGTGACAATAATGGCTTGCAGCTCACCTTTCTTCCAAAGTTCGGCAAGTAAATTGACATCGGTTTGTGGGTTAATACGTTGATAACATTCTGCAAAATAGACGCTGGCACCGCGCGCAGCCAATGTTTCTGCCATTAGCTCTCGCCCGCCAACACCACGAAAAATGGCGATTTTCATATTGGCAACATCATGCATCTCGGGCAAGGCTAGCAATGTTTCGCTATCAAAGCGGGTGTGCGGGGTGAGCACATTGCGCACACCATAATGCGCAAGCTCTTTGGCGGTTTGGTGGCCAATAGCGGCAAATTTTAAGTTATCTGGAATATTGCCATAATGCTTAAGCACGCGCGGCATGGCATTATTAACGGCGTTTGAACTGATAAAAATTGCCCAATCGGTTGTTTCAAGTTGGGCGAGTTGCTGCTCAAACGCGTGATAATCCGGCAAAGGTGTGATAGCAAGCAGAGGAAACAAAATCGCTCTGCCGCCAAGGTGGATAATGGCTTTGCACAAAGCTTCTGCCTGATCAACTGGGCGGGTAACCGCAATAGTGATGCCAGTTAAAGGCTGATTTTGCATTATTTTATGTGGTCAAGAGCTGCGAGTATTTTATCTGCGCCGCGGCTGATGAGTTTATCAGCCAATGCTCTGCCAACCGCATCCGCATTGGTTGTTGAGCCACTTGCCGTTTCGCGCAGTATTTGTTTTCCATCGACACTCGCTACAAAGCCAGTAATATTGATGGTGTCGCCATCACGCAAGGCATACGCCCCTAAAGGCACCGTGCAACTGCCTGCAAGCGCACGACTCATGCCGCGCTCGGCTTCTACGCAAAGTTGTGTATCGATATGGTTAAGCGGTGCAAGAATTTCAAATAAGTCGGTGCGGCTAGCGTTAATCTCTATACCCAGCGCGCCTTGCCCAACGGCAGGGATGCTGTCTTGCGGGCTGATGGTGTCTCTGATTCGGCTGGCAAGGCCAAGACGAATTAAACCAGCAGCAGCCAGAATAATTGCAGCGTATTGACCTTCGTCTAATTTACGCAAGCGTGTTTGCAAATTGCCGCGCAAAGATTCAATTTTTAGGTGCGGAAAGCGTGCTTGCAATTGGCTTTGACGGCGTAAGCTAGAAGTGCCAACTACGCTGCCTTGTGGCAAGCTTTGTAAATTTTCAAAATTGTTGCTGATAAACGCATCGCGAGCATCTTCGCGCTCGCCCGTAGCCGCCATGGCAAAGCCTTCAGGCAGGTTCATCGGCACGTCTTTCATGCTATGTACGGCTAAATCGGCGCTGCCATCGGCCAAAGCCATTTCTAACTCTTTTACAAACAAACCTTTGCCGCCTATGCGTGAAAGTGGCGAATCTAAAATTTGGTCGCCAGTCGTGGTCATGCCTAAAATCGTGACCTCACAATTTGGGTATAATTCCTGTAGCCTTGCTTGGATATGTTTGGCTTGCCACATGGCCAACGCACTTTCACGCGAGGCAATAACTAATTTTTTAGGTGAGTTTTTCATATTGGTGATTTTATCACAGCGCGGTTTTTATAAACGTGTTTACAAACTGTTACAAAATATGGCGCTTTTTTAGGTTAAGCTAAAGTTTCTCTGGTTCTAAAAACCTAAAAAATAATTAGAGCTTTTTAATTAACTCATTGTTTAAACTCTGTTTTTAGGGGATTTCTATGCAATATCAACTCGATATTTTTATCAATTCATTAAATCAATTTTGGATACAATTGGTTAATTTTGTGCCCAAATTACTAGCGGTCGTGGTCATTTTATTTGTTGGCTGGCTGGTGGCTAAACTGGTTAGAAAAGCGGTAAAGCGTGGGCTTGAGCTTGCTCAGTTTGATAAGTTTGCACAAAAATCTGGGTTGGAAGCTTTTATGAGTCACGGAAATTTCAGTTTGACCTTAAGCGGTATTATTAGTCAAGTGGTGTATTGGCTAGTAATTATTTTGTTTATTATTACTGGTGCAAATTCGTTGGGCTTGAGCGAAGTGGCGGGCTTGCTACAACAGTTGGCCGGATATTTACCGCATATCATCGTGGCGATTTTAGTGGTAATTTTTGGTACATTGCTGGCGCGTTTTGTGAATCGTTTGGTATTTGCTTGGCTGTATAGCATTAAATTTGCGCATGCGCTCACAGTGAGCACCTCGGCAGAATATGGAATACAGATTTTATCTGTATTTGTGGCGCTAGAGCAGCTGGGCATTGGTATGCAGCTTATTTATTCATTATTTGTGATTGTATTTGGTGCGTTTTTCTTGGCGCTGGCTATTGCTTTTGGGTTGGGCGGCAAAGATTGGGCGGCCAAAGTGATTGAGGAATTTGATAAAAATAAAAATCAATAAATTAGGCTTCACGAATGAGATATTGTTGACGACGACTAATAGCAACCGTTTCGGGAATTGCTTTTAGCAAAGCGACCCACTGCTGTTCATTGTCTTGGTTAAGGCGCTTTTCGTAACCTGCAATAAAATGTCGCGCTACCAAGCAGTTGCGATGTAAACGTATAAATCGCTCACCGAATTCTGTCTCTAGATTGGTGAGCGATTCTTCAATTAAATACTCACGTTCTGCCGTGCGCACAGTTACGTATTTAAGCTCAGCGCGTAGATAAATAATGGTTTCAGTTGGTACCAGTAACACACGGCCGCGCTCGTGAATACTCAGGTGAGTACGTGTTTTTTGCAGTGGTTTCAGTGCTTCCATCTGTTTTGGTTTTAACGCATGCGCCTTATTGATTGCGGTTTGCAGGCGTTCTAGCCGAATAGGTTTTAGCAGGTAATCAATCGCATTTAAGTCGAATGCTTTAATCGCGTAAGCGTCAAAAGCCGTCGTAAAAATAATATGCGGTTTGGGTTCAAGCTTTTGCGCATGTTGCGCTGCCTCAATGCCGTCCATCAATGGCATGCGAATATCCAGCAGCATCAAATCTGGCTTTGTTTCTAGCGCTAAATCAATGGCCTCTTTGCCATTTTTTGCTTCCGCCACTACAGCCACATTTTCAATTTCTGCTAGTAAATCACGCATGCGATTGCGAGCAGGCGCTTCGTCATCGGCAATTAAAATGTTGAGTATCGACATGGCCTATGTTCCAAACGGAATGCGAATATGCACTTCATAGCGATTATTTTTTGTCTCCGTATTAATCGAACTTTCCAGATCAAAATGCAATTTTAAGCGTTCTTTGATATTTTTCAGCGCCATTTTATTGCCAGAATGGTGATCGTTTTGCGGTGCATACGGGTTATTGATACTGATGTGTAGCTCTTTAAGTTTGGTATAAATTTTAACGATAATTTCGCCACCTTCGGGCATAGGTTCTATGCCGTGATAAACCGCGTTTTCTAACAAGGGCTGCAAAATCAATGGAGGGATCATGGCGTCGGACGGCATATCGTCTATTTGCCAAGTGATTTTTAAGCGATCTTCCAGCCGTAATTTTTCTAAATCTAAATATTGGTGACACAGGCTAATTTCTTGCGCAAGTGGCACTAATTCGCGATTTTCACTCATTAACACGCGAAATAAATCCGCCATGTCTTCAAGCGCGGTTTCCGCACGTTTGGGCTGGCTGCGAATAAGCGACAGTACGGCGTTGATACTATTGAACAAAAAGTGTGGGCGTATGCGCGCCTGCAAAGCTTGTAATCGCGCCTCGGCAATGGCGGGCGAATAGGCACGTTCTTGCAGGTAAAAGTAATACAACACGATACCTGTGACTATGGCTGTAAGTAAGCAGGCGCGGTAGGTTTCAGGGATAGCGTCAAACGCAAAATAGCGATTAATAAACACATAAATCAGGCTGGTAAAAGCAATTTCCAGCAAGATAATGGCAATTACGCCTTGCCAATATTTGAGCTTGCTTAGAAGTGGGTAAAGGCCATATAAACCTAGCATGCTGAGCAATAAAACTGGTTGCACAAGTGCTGATAATTGCGCTAATAAAGGCAAAAATTCATTCAGCTGTTTGCTGAGTAAAATGGCCGCCATTGTTGCTAATAAGTTAACAATTAGCAAAATTCGTAAATGAATGCCAAGATTTTGCAGATTGGGTAAGCGACTATTTTTGCGCACAAGGTATACTTAGTTATAATATTGCGATAAGTATATTATTATTAAAGTAATTTTTACAATAAACTGATTAATATAAACATAATAAATAAAGCGATTAAGTGTGCAAAAA
The DNA here is from genome assembly GCA_025360485.1 of Methylotenera sp. Classification (GTDB taxonomy): domain Bacteria; phylum Pseudomonadota; class Gammaproteobacteria; order Burkholderiales; family Methylophilaceae; genus Methylotenera_A. Next base: position 9,617 of record JANYCB010000099.1, read on the forward strand.
AACTCTTTAAACAAAAAAGCCGAAAGTTGGTCAGGGCGCTTTAGTGAGCCCGTGGCGGAGCTGGTTAAAAAATACACCGCTTCGGTTGGATTTGATCAACGCTTAGCCCAATTTGATATTGCAGGCTCGCTAGCGCACGCCCAGATGTTGGGTGCGCAGGGCATTATTACGCAGCAAGACGTAGCAGCCATTGAAAGCGGCTTAAATGAAATTTTGTCGGAAATTCAATCGGGCAAATTTGAGTGGTTGCTGGATTTGGAGGATGTGCATTTAAATATCGAAAAACGCTTAACCGATAAAATTGGCGATGCAGGTAAGCGCTTACATACAGGCAGAAGCCGTAACGACCAAGTGGCAACCGATGTGCGGCTTTGGCTGCGCGCTACCAGCGACGATATGCTGGCGGGCATTAACAAGTTGCAAATTTCAATTTTAGACTTGGCTGAACAACATGCTGATACCATCATGCCAGGCTTTACACATTTGCAAGTAGCGCAACCAGTGACGTTTGGCCATCATCTCATGGCGTATTTTGAGATGTTAAAACGTGATGCTGAACGGTTTGTGGATTGCAGAAAACGTATTAATAAACTTCCTCTTGGTGCAGCTGCATTAGCTGGCACGAGCTATGCCATTGATAGGGGACTAGTTGCAAAGAGTCTTGGCTTTGATGGCGTGTGTGAAAACTCACTAGATGCGGTTTCAGATCGTGACTTTGCCATTGAATTTACTGCAGCAAGCGCGATTTTAATGACGCATTTATCGCGCTTTTCTGAGGAGCTTATTTTATGGTCTTCGCCAAGATTTGCTTTTATTGATATTGCCGATCGCTTTTGCACGGGCTCGTCGATTATGCCGCAGAAGAAAAATCCAGACGTTCCAGAATTAGTGCGCGGCAAGACGGGCCGTGTTTATGGGCATTTAATGGGTTTGTTGACGCTTATGAAAGGCCAGCCGCTGGCCTATAACAAAGATAATCAAGAAGATAAAGAGCCGCTATTTGATACGGCAGATACGCTATTAATCACGCTAGAAATTTATGCTGACATGTTATGTGGCATTTCTGTGAACAAAGCCAATATGCGGCAGGCCGCGTTAGAAGGCTTTGCGACTGCGACCGATTTGGCCGATTACTTGGTTAAAAAAGGATTGCCGTTTCGTGATGCACATGAGGTAGTCGCGCTTGCTGTGAAACATGCGGTGAAAAAAGGCTGTGATTTGGCCGATTTACCTGTGCAAGAGCTGCAGCAATTTAGCAAATTAATTACTGACGATGTTTATCAAGTGCTCACGCTAGAAGGTTCAGTGGCTAGCCGTAACCATATTGGCGGAACCGCGCCAGCCCAAGTAAAACAGGCAATAGTGCGTGCGCGAAATTTTTTAAATTAGTATAAATTTCTATTTTGAAGCTAAATTTTATTTTAGTTTGTTTTGTTGCGCTGATATTTAGTAGCCTAATGCTCAGCAGCAATGTTGTCGCTTTTGCCAATGATTCGCTCACATTAGATACCGAACTGCAAGACGTCAATAGCATGACTTGGCCTTTGCTGCCAGGTGAAAGCATTAACGATATTGCGCGTTTGTTTTACCCTAAAAATAAATTTATGCAACGCCAGTTTGTATTTAAAACCTTGCGTTTAAGTGCAAATATTCAACCTCATCTCAATGCAGATGTGCGCTTTAAAACACCGATCATTCTGGTGATTCCTACTTTAAAATCGCTATCAAATGCTACGCATGCCATTAAAGCAGGTCGAAACCAATCAAGCAAACAAAAGTTGCATTTGAGCTACAACCTTCAACAGGCGATTGAAGTCATACCTGCAAGTATGATGCGAGACTATGAGGACTTGGTAACTAAAAATGAATTTTTGAAACAACAGTTAGCCAAATTAAATGAAAAAATTATTTTGCTACAATCAAAATTAGATAATCTGAAACTGATTTTTGATAAAACTTTTAACTCGTCATCGCATACTGTTCCAGCTAACGATTCGATCGATAATGCGATAAAAAATCCGCCTAGTAAAAAATTATTTAAGAATTTAAATGCCAGCCCCTCCACAAGCGCAACCACAGCTGTAGCCAATACTGAGACCATGCAAAAGACAGATTCTTTATTAGATTACTTAATTACTGATTTGGTAAAAGTGGCTTTGGCACTGGGTTTGCTGCTGATTTTAAGTACATATTTGCTTAAGAAATATAGGGAACGTATGTTTGCAAAGCTTAGTTTTGTTGCAAGCAGAATGCAGACAACCGTACAAGATTTGGGTGGCCTGATACATAGTCGTCTAGAAACTAAACAAGAAACGCAAAATTCAGTGCAGCAAGCGCAAGTCGCAAAAAAAGAGGGAGATAGGCTGGACTCGACTTTAGAAGAAGCTAAATTATTAATGAGCATTAACCGCTCAAGTGATGCAATCGTACATCTTAAAATGACGATTGAATCGCAGCCCAAAGCATCGATTAATCATTGGCTGTATTTGCTGGAAATTTTTAGAAAACTGAACTTAAAAGAAGATTTTGAAAATTATGCTATGGAGTTACACAACAATTTTAATGTGATGACGCCCATTTGGTACGAAACAGATGTTGCTATCTATGTACCACAAAATTTGGAAGAGTTTCCGCACATTATGGAAAAACTCTATAGTGTGTGGCCTGGTGATTCGGCCATTGCCTATTTACGTGGCCTGATTGCCGACAATCGTGGTGGCGAGCGCTCGGGCTTTGGCAAAGAGGTGTTGAGCGAAATCTTAATGTTGATTGCAGTACTAGATATGCGCAAAGAACTTAATTAGCCAAAAATAGTTCAAGTAGATTGTTTAGATAGCGCTGGCCAAGCAAGGTAGGCTGAATGAATGAGTTATTTTGTATAATTAGCCCCTTTTTCGATGCCTCTGCAAGGCGCATGGATATTGCCTCTAGAGGCATGCCAGTTCGTTCCCGAAACAACTTAATTTCAAATCCATTGGTTAATCGCAGCGCATTCATCATAAATTCAAAGCCTAAATCGGCTTGCTCAATAGCCCAAGTATTGTCGACGGCGTTACCCTTTTCGGCATTATCCATAAACGCTTTTGGATTTTTGTGGCGTGTTTCACGGGTGATTTTATCGTGGAAGCTCAATTTAGAATGCGCACCCGAGCCTATGCCTAAATAATCGCCAAACTGCCAATAGTTGACGTTATGCCGTGCCTGACTTTTGGGTTTACAAAAGGCCGATGTTTCATAATGTTCGTATCCGTTTTCAGCTAATAAAACTTCAATTTGTTCTTGCATATCGGCGCTGGTGTCATTCTCTGGCAAGCTAGGCGGCGTGAGGTGAAATGGCGTGTTAGGCTCTAATGTGAGGTGATAAAAAGACAAATGATCAGAGCCAAGCACAACAGCCTTACGCGCATCTTCTAACGCATGTTCAAGCGTTTGATTCGGCAACCCATACATGATGTCAAAATTTACCCGCTCAAACGTTTTTAGTGCCAATTCGGCCGCTTGTATGGCTTGTTTATCATCGTGTATACGGCCTAAAGCTTTGAGATAATCTGCATTAAAACTTTGTATACCTAGCGAAACTCGATTCACTCCCGCTTGCTTGTAACCTGCAAAATGCGCTGTATCTACTGTACCAGGGTTGGCTTCTAATGTGATTTCAGCTGCATAATCTAACGGCGTAAGCATGCGTACTGCACTTAAAATTTCGTTGATAGAATCTGCACTAAATAGGCTAGGAGTCCCGCCACCAAAAAATACACTTTTGATTTTGCGCCCGTACACGCGTGGCACAGATTGTTCCAAGTCTTTAATTAAAGCTGCAACATAGCGTTTTTCAGGAATTTCGCCACGCGATTCATGCGAATTAAAATCGCAATAAGGACATTTTTTAACGCACCACGGAATGTGAATGTAAACCGATAGCGGTGGTGGGTTGGTGAGCCCTGAAATGGTTGCTTCGCCAAGTAACGGCGAGCTTACATTGACAGGCTTAGCAGGTGCATTAAAGCTGGCTTCTGCTCTAATTGGTATAACTTTTTTCAATCGCTGCTTTTTGTTTTGGGTAAGGGTTTACTAGTTGGTCTATTAATTTATGCAAGGCTTCGCGCATTTGCGCCTCAGATACTTCTAGCAACAGGCCGTCTTCCAGCGCGTCTTGAGCGATTTGTTTAATTTCTTCAAAATTTTCGCGCATTACTTTAACTTTTTCAACGCAAGAAACAACGCTTCCATCGTCGCGCACCCAAATTGGCAGTGTTTTCATAGTGGTCATCTCAACCTTGTAAATTCTTTAATTTTTTGATTAATTGTCTTAAAGCCTGGCCACGGTGGCTAATCTGGTTTTTTACGTCAAGATCTAATTCTGCGCCAGTTTTACCTAAATTTAAATCCATAAATAAAGGATCGTAGCCGAAACCACCAGTACCTCGAGGCTCAGTTAAAATTTCACCCGCCCAAATACCTTCTGCGATAATGGGTTGCGGGTCATCGTGACTGTGCACAAACACCAGCGCGCAGTAGTAATGTGCTGCGCGCCCAGTTTCTTTGACAAGTGCATTTAATAAAGTTTTATTATTCTTATCGTCGCTTCTTGGCTCGCCACCAAAGTAGGCAGAATGCACGCCTGGTTTGCCTTCCAGGGCATCGACACAAATGCCAGAATCGTCAGCCAGCGCAGGTAAACCTGAATGCAAACTAGCATGACGCGCCTTGGCTAGCGCGTTTTCAACAAAGGTACAATGTGGCTCATCGGCTTCGGCAATATTAAATGCAGATTGCGGTAATACTTCAATTTTCAAAGGCGCTAACAGTTGTTGAATCTCGCGCAGTTTCCCCGCATTGCCGCTAGCGATGACAAGCTTATTAAACACTTACAAACCTAAAGCAATTTTTTGTTTGTTAAGCAGTTCAGAGATACCTGTTTGCGCTAAATCTAGCATGGCATTCATGGCGGTTTTATCAAAGGGCTCGCCTTCCGCTGTCCCTTGAATCTCTACAAAACCGCCGTTAGTAGTCATCACGATGTTTATATCAGTATCACAATCAGAATCTTCGATGTAGTCTAAATCCAGTACGGGCAAGTTTTTATACACGCCTACAGAAATGGCGGCTACTGCCTGTTTAAGCGGATTTTCAGCAATTAAATTTTTTGCTAAAAGGGTAGAAATTGCATCGTACAGAGCCACATAAGCACCAGTTATACTGGCGGTACGTGTGCCGCCATCGGCCTGAATGACATCACAATCGATATGAATTGAGCGCTCACCAAGTTTATTTAAATCGATAATTGCGCGTAAACTGCGGCCAATTAAACGTTGAATTTCTTGCGTGCGGCCAGATTGCTTGCCTTTAGCGGCTTCTCTATCCATGCGGCTACCCGTACTACGCGGCAACATGCCGTATTCTGCCGTTACCCAACCTTGGTTTTTGCCTTTTAAAAACCCAGGCACTTTTTCTTCTACGCTAGCGGTGCAAAGCACATGCGTATCGCCAAATTTAATCAGTACCGAGCCTTCAGCATGTTTGGTGTAATGGCGGATGATTTCAACAGTGCGTAGTTGATTGTTGGCGCGCTGACTTGGACGAAGAGTAGACATAAAAGTGACTTTGCACAAAAAAGCCAATTATAAGCGATGCTTAAAGCAAGTTGGTTTTAAATTTTGGGCTTTTGATGCGTTTTGTTTAAGGCGTTTTGAATCGCAGCAATGGTATTTTCTATCTCATCATCTGAAAGCTCAGGCGGGTCTGACCCATCCATATTTTGGTGTGTGACAGGATTCATAATGGTCGTGGTTTCACCTAAAGGCATAAGTTGCGTAGAAACTGCCGAATGACTAGATAATTTATCGCCCCACTGCAAGCCAATTGCGCTCATATTGTCACCTCTTTCATCACTTGCAAATTCGGCGCTGTCCATGAGTTCAGTGGTGGCATCCACAATCGTTTTATTTTTTTGAATAATCTCTTTGATTTGCTGATCGCTAATCACTCCCCACACGCCATCGGTACACAATAGAATGGTGTCACCTTCTAGCAACTCATGTCTGTCGGCTAAATCAATTTGTGGTGGTGTTTCACCACCAACGCAGTTATAAATTTTATTTTTATAAGGGTGCGTTGCCATTTCTTCTTTAGAAATCATGCCTTTTTTATACAGCGATTGCACGATGGAATGATCTTCGGTGCGAAACAGCAAATGCCCGTTGCGGAAATGATACAGACGCGAATCGCCGACATGCGCGCAATACAGATAACCACGTTGAATAATGGCAGTAACAATGGTTGTGCGCGGAGATTCGATGTACTCTTCTACCTGCGTCACGTTTTCGATCATATCGTGCACTTGCTGAATATTATCGATTAAAAATTTTGCTGGGCTGCTTAGCGTAGGCACGGCCAAGCGCTGAAATGCATCGGTAAGTGTTTTAACGGCTAATTGGGCAGCAATTTCGCCATTACGGTGCCCGCCCATGCCGTCCGCCAGTACCAATAATAACGCATCTTTACTATAAGAGTAGGCCAGTCTATCTTGGTTATATGGCCTTGGCCCTTGACGACTATTTTGAAAAATGGTGAATTTCATGGAATATGTAAGCGGTTATTTTTACAAGGGCTTATTGAGTACCTGCTTAATTTTATGCGCTAAACTTGGTTTTTTTAGGATTAAAGGTGGCACGTTTTCAAGCAAAGTTTTTTGCAGCGAAAATACACTTTGTGGCCGTTCTAGATAATCAAGTTTTAGGCAATTATCGATAATTTGCAGTAGCTCTTCGGTATAAATGCCTTTACCTACTTTAACGGCAGGCACCAAAAAATCTTCTTTTACACGTAAATTTGCCGCTATAGGTGCAGAGCGCATCAAGCAAGAATACATGCTGGCTCCCACGCTGTAAATATCACTCCAAGGACCTAATTGTTTACGTTCAAAATATTGCTCTGGCGGCGCAAATCCTGGCGTGTAGCTAGGCGATAGCTTAGATTGAACTTGGGTAAGTGTTTGTCTTGCCGAGCCGAAATCCAGTAACACGGGTGAGCCATCAAGCCTAATATAAATGTTGGCAGGCTTGATATCCAAATGTAGGAGTTTTTGTGTATGCACTTCGCGCAAGCCGTTTAATAACTCGCTAAAAACACGACGTACAAATTTTTCGTTTACTGGTTCTGTTTGCGATAATATGTAGTCTTGTAGCGACTTGCCACGCTCGTACTGCATCACCATGTAAACCGTGTTATTTTCTCTAAAAAAATTAACCACGCGTACGATATTTTTGTGATCAATTTTGGCTAGCGCCAATCCTTCTTCAAAAAAACATTTAAGGCCGTGCTTAAAGGTGGCCGCGTCATCATCCGTACCCAATAGCACTGTGGCGCCTTCCTCACGTAAGGCCAGTCCCGTTGGCATATATTCTTTAATCGCGACTATATTTTTGTTTAAATCTTGTGCAAGATACACAAAACTAAAGCCGCCAGTACTTAAGACTTTAGTGATAATGTAGTCTTGCAGTATGTAGCCAATAGGTAAAGATTGATTTTTGCTGGTTGCCATCTATCGTTTTAACAGTACTAATTGAGAATATTCTCTCATAAAATCATAGGTATTTGATACAATTATCAACAATTACTTTAAGAAAGCAAGCTATGGTATTAAGCATGACAGGATATGCGTCGCAAGAATACAACACAGCAAACGGTGTTTTGCTGGTTGAGCTGCGTTCGGTCAATCATCGGTATTTAGAATTACAACTTAAGTTGGATGACAATTTACGCGCTTTTGAGGCTACTGTGCGTGAGCAAATTCAAGCAAAATTAGGGCGTGGCAAAGTTGATTGTCGTTTGAGTTTGGTGCGTAATATCGCCGCAGATAGTTCGCCGCAGCTTAATCATACCGTTTTGCAGCAAATTGCCGAAAGCGCAAAAACTGCTGCGCAATACTTTCCGCATACACAACCAGTGAATATGCTTGAAATATTGCAAATGCCGGGCGTGCTAACGACAGCAGCCTTAGATAGTGATGCGATTGAGGCTGATTTAAAAAACACACTTAATACGGTGTTGGATGATTTAATTGCCGCAAAAGCTAGAGAAGGCGAAAAGTTAAAAGCCATTATTTTGGCTCGATTGCAAGAAATTGAGCATTTGGTGGCAAAAGTAAAGCCTATGATGCCAAACTTAATTAAGCAATATCAAGAAAAACTGACAGTCAAATTGAACGAAGCCACAAACAGCAACGATGACGAACGTGTGCGCCAAGAAATCGTGCTATTTGCGCAACGTATTGATGTAGATGAAGAGCTGGTGCGCCTCACCAGCCATATTGAAGAAGTAAAACGTATTTTAAATGCGACTGCAGCAGCAGGTAAGCGCTTAGATTTTTTAATGCAAGAAATGAATCGCGAAGCGAATACGCTGGGTTCTAAGTCGGTTGCGATTGAAACCAGCCAAATTTCGATGGAGTTAAAAGTGCTAATCGAGCAAATGCGCGAACAGATTCAAAACATCGAATAGCTGTTAATTGTATCGCCAACTTTTAGTGCATAAACCCAGCACTTTTTTAGTATTAGAAGCCAATAATGCACCTATATTGTGCATAAAATTAAAATTTTAAGATATTTATAATATAACCAATTGATTTATAACAATAAATAAATTGGTATGCGCCTTGCTTAAGCTTTATTAAATTTATAAAGATTTAAGTTATGCCAAAATCAGCCTCCCAGTTTTTTGATGAAATGCAGCTGAATGCTGTCGATGTCCGTGATATTTATTCAGCTTATAATAAATGGTTGCAAAACGTACCGTATCAGCAGTTAGCCACTAAACGTGCAGAAGCAGAAGTCTTGTTTCGCCGCGTTGGTATTACCTTTAACGTATATGGCGAGGAAGATGGTGCAGAGCGCCTGATTCCATTCGATGTTATTCCGCGTTTGATTTCAGCTAAAGAATGGGCGAAGTTGTCGGCAGGCGCTATTCAGCGTGTGCGCGCACTTAATATGTTTTTGCACGACATTTATCATAAGCAAGAAATCATTCATGCAGGTGTTGTGCCGGCTAGTATTTTAGCCAACTCGCAATATAGGCCTGAGATGTTTGGTGTTGATGTACCTAATCAAATTTATGCGCATATTGCGGGTATTGATTTGGTGCGTACTAGCGAATCACAATTTTATGTATTAGAAGATAATTTACGTACGCCCTCGGGCGTTTCATACATGCTGGAAGACCGCAAAATGATGATGCGGCTTTTTCCTGAGCTATTCCGTAAGTATTCAATTGCGCCAGTAGAGCATTACCCACAAGTGTTATTGAACAACTTACGCGCCGTGGCGCAACCAGGAGTGCATGATCCAACGGTAGTTTTATTATCACCAGGTGCTTATAACAGTGCTTACTTTGAGCATGCTTTTATTGCACAGCAAATGGGTATAGAGCTGGTAGAGGGTCAAGATTTGTTTGTGCGCAATAACGCAGTTTACATGCGGACTACACAAGGTCCACAACGTATCGATGTGATTTATAGGCGAATTGATGATGATTACATAGATCCACTGGTGTTTAATGCCAATTCGATGTTGGGTGTACCAGGCTTGCTTTCAGTTTATAGAAACGGTGGCGTGACGCTAGCGAATGCGGTTGGTACGGGTGTGGCGGATGACAAAGCGACCTATATTCATGTCCCCGCAATGATTAAATTTTATTTGGGTGAAGAACCTCTTTTAGAAAACGTACCAACCTATGAACTAAGCAAAGAAGATGATTTGCAATATGTGTTGGCGCATTTGGATGAATTGGTGGTAAAAGAAGTACAAGGTTCAGGCGGTTACGGTATGTTGGTAGGCCCAGCAGCAAGTAAAAAAGAAATCGAAGAGTTTCGTCTTCGTATTTTATCTAGTCCTTCAAGTTATATTGCGCAACCTACTTTAGCCTTATCAACCTGCCCAACTTTGGTAGAAAAAGGTATTGCGCCGCGCCATGTCGATTTAAGACCTTTTGTACTCTCAGGAAAAACCGTGACGCTTGTGCCAGGCGCCTTATGTCGCGTGGCTTTAAAAGAAGGTTCGTTAGTCGTTAATTCATCACAAGGCGGCGGCACTAAAGATACTTGGGTGCTTGAAGAGAGGACAGAAGAGAAACTGCTACAAGGAATTGAGGCAACAGAAGCCATCACCAAAAATACCAAATTAGTAGCATCAGTATGCTAAGCCGAACCGCAGATCATCTTTATTGGATGGCGCGTTCTATAGAACGTGCAGAAAATATGGCGCGCGTGCTGGATGTCACTTACAACATGTCGCTGGTGCCAAATGCTGCCGAAAGCGAAGCAGGGCTATGGCTACCTGCTTTAGAGATTTCCGGCAACGTAGACGCATACGAGCGTGACTATGAAGAGTATTTAGCCGCAGATGTGATTCATTTTCTGGCCATGGACATGAATAATCCATCTAGCATCTATAGCGCATTGCGCAGTGCACGCGAAAATGCACGAGCGGTACGCGTTGCAATGACCTCCGAAACTTGGGAAAACATCAATGCATTATGGCTTGAGTTTGGCCAATTTATTGGACAAGATTTAACCAAAAGTGGCTTACGTGAATTTTGCGATTGGGTAAAAGCGCGCTCGCATTTGTTTAGAGGTGTAAGTTTTGGCACCATGTTGCGAGATGACGCTTTTAACTTTGTTAGGTTGGGTACTTTTATCGAACGTGCTGATAATACCGCTCGATTATTAGATGTAAAATATCACTTACTGCTACCCGAACAAGAAGAAGTGGGCGGTGCGGTGGACTATTATGAATGGAGTGCGGTACTTCGTTCAGTTTCGGCTTTTCAGGCGTACCAAAAAATATTCAGTGATACGATTGTACCTTGGCGTGTTGCAGAGTTGCTGGTGTTGCGCTGTGATATGCCGCGTTCATTACATGCTTGCTTTGATGAGATTACGACTATTTTAGAGCAGCTTTCTGGCGTGCGTTCAAGTGAATCTAAACGACTGGCAGGTGAGCTACACGCTAAATTGCATTATGGAAAAATGAATGATATTTTTCAAAATGGCTTGCATGAATTTTTAAGTGATTTTATCGAATCTAATAATATGCTTGGCTCTGAAATACAACGTACGTTTTTAAATGCAGCAGTGAATTGATATGTTATTAAGTATTGAGCACCATACCCGCTATGTCTATAGCGAACCAGTAAACTACACTATTCAGCAATTACGGCTAACACCCCACAATGGCTTTGGACAGCACGTAAAACGCTGGGATATTAAAGTCAATGGGAATCTACATGCAGTCGAAGATTCTTATGGCAATACTACGCATACCATGGTGGTGGATACGCCACATACCGAAATCATCATCATTGCTTTTGGCGAAGTCGAAACAGGGTTGGTAACCGAAACCCTTGAGCAAAATAAGACGCAACATCATGTTTTGCCGTTATCTATTTATTTGCGTGATACGCCTTTAACCGCTAGTGATAACAATATTAGTGCGTTTGCAAAACAGTTCCAAACAACCTCTGCCAAGCAAAATATGGCATTGGAAGAAATGATGCATGCCTTGCTTGCGCGCGTGATTTACATAAAGGGAGTGACCGAAGTAACGACTTCAGCCATCGAGGCATTTCAACTTGGACAAGGCGTTTGCCAAGACCATGCCCATATATTCATTGCTTGCTGTCGTAGCATAGGTTTACCAGCGCGCTATGTAAGTGGTTACTTATTTACCGAGGATGGTAGCTTGATGCAAACCCATGCTTGGGCGGATGTTTGGCTGCAAGACGAAGGCTGGCAAAGTTTTGATGTTTCAAATGGCTGCCGCACTTATGGGGTACATGTCAGGTTAGCGACAGGTTTAGATTACCGTAGCGCCAGTCCTGTAACTGGCATGCGTTCTGGCGGCGGAGTGGAAGGTATGGCGACCAGCGTAGTGGTGAATCAAGCAGGCATGCCGATAGATCAACAGCGACGCATTAATCAAACGGAACTCATTAGGCAAGCCGAATTTCTTAAACAAGCACAGCAAGCGCAGCAATAACTATGTCGTTTAATTCATTAAAATTTGATCGCCACGGCGATAAAGAACACTCTCCATTTTTCGAGGAAAACCTCATTCGCTTGTTAGAAGAGCGCGATAGGCTGGGTTTAACCTCGATGATTCATGAAATCGATGCGCTGATGATTACTGTCGATCCAGAACATTCGATTGAATATGTTGCTGAGCTGGCATTAATGACGCCATATCATTATTTGGTGACATTAGAGACTGAAAAGCACTGGACGCACGTTTTACGTATTGATTTAAATTCACCTGATATTTTATTGCGCGAGGTGAAAGACCCTAATTTTAGAGGGATTTTTAGAAGCCTGAATGAAATATATCCTGTGGGTGCAAAAAAGCCGAATAGTCGTTATATGGGTGAGATTATTCGCGTCAGTGATTTGCATAGCGTAGTGCAGTTACAGCAACAGCGAGAATTTAGATTTTTTAATCAAGACGAAGTACGCAAACTTGAGTTGCCAGGCAATATTGCGGTCAGCAAACCCTCACCTTATACCCATAACATTGTGGCGTATTTAGAGCGCCAACAAGATGAGCCGAGAGTATATGCTTTGGGTGTGAGCGTGATTCGACCAGATGTGCAGGCCGCTTATGTTGAGGCAAAATCATTACAGAATAAATTAGGGATTAGTGATTTATTGTTGCCATTAGATCATCTTGCTACGCGGGTGTATAGCCAAAACCGAGAAGTGGCAATTTTGGAATATCTTTCTTGGTCAAGCTACTATTTTTGGGGCGCATACAATATTAAAGACCAAAATTCATCCACAAATGTAACTAAAAGTGCACACTCAATCCCAGAGTCTAAAAGTCCGGCTAAAGTATTTACCGCCAATAACACGCCCTATTTTATTAACCATTTAGAAAAGTTGCCATCGCCCACAGAGACATTTGTAAGAAACTATGGTCCACGCTTACATCATATGGCCATTTCGGTAAAAGATGGTGAACTGGGCGGCAAAGAGCATATTGATGTGGTGGTGGATGCCATTGCAAAAAACGGTAAGGGATTTTTGTTAGATGTGATTGGCTCGAAAGAACAGGGGCTAAAACAGATATTCTCCAACGCCTCTGAGCACTCATCTCTTATTATTGAATACGTGCAACGCTATGGTAGTTTTGATGGATTTTTTACAAAAGAAAACGTGGCCAAACTCACGGAAGCTGCAGGATTCATGTAATTTTTGTTGTACATTTTTTTTAAATTTCTCCAAATTAACTATTAAAAAATCCGTAGTTTTTTCTGTAAGCGAATATCCAAAATGGTATGATTTAGGACATATTTATTTTTGAACAAATCATATGACTTATTGTGTAGGTTTGCTATTAGAACAAGGCTTAGTATTCGCTTCAGACACCCGTACTAATGCAGGGGTTGATCAGGTCGCTATTTCTCCCAAGATGCATGTGTTTGAAGTGGAAAATGAGCGTGTAATTGTATTGCTTACAGCAGGTAACTTAGCGATTACACAATCAGTAGTGAATCACTTGAGAGCCGCCATAGAAAGTAACAAGGCAGATAGTAAGCACTTACATAATGTGGCTAGTTTGTTCGAAGCGGTTGGATTAGTCGGTGCAGAATTGCGCTCAGTCTTTGAGCGGGATGGTGAGCATTTTAAAAACCACGATATTGATTTTAATGCCAGCATTTTGGTTGGTGGGCAAATTAAGGGTGAATCTCCTAGATTATTTAATGTATATGCAGCGGGCAATTTTATAGAGACTTGCATAGAAACCCCTTATTTTCAAATTGGTGAAACCAAATATGGTAAGCCAATTATCGATCGCGTGATTAAACACAATACAGAAATCATGGATGCGGTGAAATGTTTGTTGATCTCGTTTGATTCCACTATACGCAGTAACGTATCTGTCGCAGCGCCTATCGATTTATTGATTTATAGAACAGATACTTTTCATGATGACTGCCATCAGCGCATCACGGAAAATGATCCTTATTATGTAAAAGTACGGCAAGGCTGGGGCCAAGGCCTTAAAGAGGTATTTTCTGCATTACCAAGTCCAGATTGGTGCTGAGGTATGTTGAAAGGTAATTTATTTATTATCACTGCAGCTTCTGGCGCAGGTAAAACCAGCCTAGTAGAAGCTTTGCTGGCTAAGGATGCGCAAATTAAGCGCTCTGTTTCGCACACCACACGGTCGCCGAGAGGTGGTGAAGAGAATGGCGTGCATTATCATTTTGTAACTGAAGCACAGTTTTTAGAAACGCTTAGCGCGGGTGGTTTTTTAGAAAGCGCCGATGTACATAGCGCCAAATATGGCACCTCGCAAAGCGCCGTGGATACTGCATTGCAGGCTGGTTATGATGTGATATTAGAAATTGATTGGCAAGGCGCAGAGCAAGTGCGTACACTTTATCCGCAAAGTATTAGTATTTTTATTTTACCGCCATCGGTAGAAACGCTTCAACAGCGCTTAAATAACCGTGGCCAAGATAGCGCAGAAGTCATTGCCAAGCGGGTTGCAGCGGCGCGTGAGGAAATGAGCCACGTGGTGGAGTTCGATTATGTTACAATCAACGATAACTTCGACGTAGCTTTGCTAGATTTAATGGCGATTATTCGCGCCAGCAGGCTTAAATTGCAATTCCAGTTACAGCGCTACGCTACGCTTATTCAAAAACTAACTTAAAGGAAGCTATTATGGCTCGTATTACTGTAGATGATTGCTTAGAAAAAATTCCAAATCGCTTTCAATTAACGCTAGTAGCCGCTTACCGCGCGCGCCAATTGGCCAATGGATCAGATCCATTTGTGCATAGTCCTGGCCAAAAAGATAAGCCAACGGTTCTAGCATTGCGTGAAATAGCAGCGGGAAAAGTGGGTTTAGAGATTTTAAACCGCACCCACCCGTAGTTTTAGTATGTAAACATGATGGCAAAAACTGCTGCTAAATTAGCCATTCATAAACCACCAGCAGAACCCTTTCAATCTGCCGAGCCGCCTTCGTTGCCGGCAGATACCGAAACCTCGCAACTCTCGCTTTTACTCAAAGAATATTTTACCCAAGCTGATATAGAAAAAGTGTGGGAGGCCTACCGCTACGCGGCGTTTGCGCATCAAGGCCAAACCCGCAAAACGGGCGAACCGTATATCTCGCATCCTGTGGCAGTGGCGTGTATATTGGCGAAGCTGCATTTAGATTTACCTACGCTGTTGGCTGCGCTGCTGCACGATGTGGTGGAAGATACTGGCGTAGCGATTACCGATATCAGCCAAAAATTTGGTAAGCAAGTAGGCGATTTGGTAGAAGGTTTAACCAAACTCGACAAAATTGAATTTCAAAGTGCAACCCAAGCGCAGGCCGAAAATTTTCGCAAAATGTTACTGGCGATGAGTCAGGATGTGCGCGTGATTTTAGTGAAGCTGGCCGATAGATTGCATAACATGCAAACGCTAGATGTGATGAAGTTGGACAAACAAAAACGTATCGCGCGCGAAACACTAGAAATTTACGCGCCAATCGCCAATCGGCTGGGCCTCAATCTTATTTACCAAGAGCTCGAAGACCTGAGTTTCAAACATCTGCACCCCATGCGTTATCGTGTGATTGCCAAGGCTATCAAGGTGGCGCGTGGCAATAGAAAAGAAGTGATCAGCAAGATCTTAGAAGCGATTAAGCATAGTTTAACTAATGCACATCTTGATGCTGATGTGAAAGGTCGCGAAAAACATCTTTATAGTGTGTATCGAAAAATGGCCAATAAAGCCACTGCATTAGAGCAAATTCACGATATTTACGGTTTTAGGGTGTTAGTGAAAGATACGCCGAGTTGTTACTTGGCGCTAGGTAGCCTGCATGCGCTGTATAAGCCGATTCCAGGTAAATTCAAAGACTATATTGCCATCCCCAAAGCCAATGGCTATCAATCGTTACACACCACACTTTTCGGGCCATTTGGCACGCCGATAGAAGTACAAATTCGTAGTGAAGAAATGCATAAAATTGCCAATGCAGGCGTGGCCGCGCACTGGATGTATAAAACCACTGATTCCAGCCTGACTGCGCTGCAACAACAAACACACCAATGGTTGCAACGATTGCTAGAAATTCAAACCGAGAGTGATGATTCGTATGAGTTTTTAGAGAATTTTAAAGTCGATTTATTCCCCGATGAAGTGTATGTATTTACACCAAAAGGCAATATATTAGCGCTTCCCAAAGGCTCAACTGCGGTCGATTTTGCCTACGCAGTACATACTGATGTGGGCAATCGCTGCGTAGCGGTTAAAATTAATAACGAGCAAGCGCCGTTGCGGGCAGAGATGCACAATGGCGATAATGTCGAAATTATTACGGCACCGCTGGCCAAGCCCAACCCTGCTTGGCTCAATTACGTGGTTACTGGCAAGGCACGCTCACACATTCGACACTATTTAAAAACGCTGCAAGCTACAGAATCAGCACACTTGGGTGAGCGCATGCTCAATATGGCCTTGCGTGCGCTGCATGTGGAGCCGAGCAGCATAAATGATAAGCAATGGCGTAAAGTGATGCGTGATTATGGCGCCAAGCAAAAAACCGATATTTTGACTGACATTGGCTTAGGCAAGCGCGTGGGCTTGATGGTGGCACACCAATTAACGGCAGGAATGACTATTGCAGATTCAGATTTGCCTGAGGTTGAAAACACAAAGCCAACATCCACCAAAAAACTCGATAGCATTACCATTAGTGGCACTGAAGGCATGGCGGTGCAGTTCGCTCAGTGTTGCAGACCCATTCCGGGCGACCCAATTTTGGGTTTTATTAACAAAGATAAAGGCTTAATTATTCACACCTACGATTGTCCAACCACGCTTAAATTTAAGTTAGACCCAGATAAATGGCTGGATGTGGAATGGGATTCGGACAATAAAAAATTGTTTAAAGTAAATGTGCGCATGGTGGTAGCAAATGAGCGCGGCATGTTGGCCAAAATTGCGTCTGGTATATCAGATGTAGGTTCTAATATTGATAACGTGAGTGTAGAGGAAGCCGACGGCAGCAAATACTCAAATTTAAACTTTACGGTGCAAGTACGCGACCGCGTGCACTTGGCCAATTTAATGCGCAATTTACGCAAAATTCCCGATGTGTTGCGCATTAATCGCGTTAAAGGTGTTCACAATGAAGAAAAAATTCAATAAAAGCTATTTTTAAGGTTTTGTCTGAACAATTTAGCGGATCTGAAGGCGTTTAGTAAGCCATTAATTGCCAACCTGCAAAAGCTCGGCATTAGCAATATTCAAAGCTTGCTACTGCACTTGCCGCTACGTTATATCGATGAAACACGCATTACAGCAGTGCGTGATTTGCGGCAGGGTGATGCAGTGCAAGTTGAGGGCGAAATTGTGAATGCGGAAGTTTCGTATAAGCCGCGTAAAGCGCTGATTGCAAGGCTAGAAGATGCGAGTGGTCAATTAACACTACGTTTTCTGCACTTTTATCCCAGTCAAATTACTGCCTTAAAAGTCGGCACAAAATTGCGCGTGTATGGCGAAGTGCGGCACGGTTTTTTTGGCTATGAGATGGTGCACCCGCAATGTAAACATGTGGGGGATTCTTCACCAGTTAAAGAATTGCTTACGCCTATTTACCCGACTACGGCGGGGTTAACGCAGCCTAATATTCGTAAAGCGATTCATATCGCATTAAATCAAGATGCGTTAGCGGAAACTTTGCCAGCGGGCGTTTATAAGAATTTAAATTTGCCTAGTTTCAAAGCCAGTATTCATGCGCTTCACAGCCCGCCGCCAGATGCTAATTTAAACGCGTTAGAAAATCATGCGACGCCAGAGTGGCGCCGATTAGCGTTTGATGAGTTACTCGCCCAACAACTTAGTATGCGTAAGCATTACATAAAACGGCGCAGTTTAAACGCACCCGCGATTGCAAGCTCGCAAAAATTAGTGCCGCAAATGCTGCAAAATTTGCCGTTTAAATTAACAAACTCACAACAAAAAGTAGTTGCCGAAAGTGCGCATGATTTAACGCAGCCGCACCCCATGCAGCGCCTATTGCAGGGCGATGTAGGCAGCGGCAAAACCATAGTGGCGTGCATGGCTGCCTTGCAAGCCATAGAGCATGGCTGGCAAGTGGCGTTAATGGCACCCACAGAGATTTTGGCGGAGCAGCATTACAAAAAATTTGAAACGTGGCTTGCACCTCTAAATATCAATATTGCCTGGCTGACCGGTAGCCAAAGTAAAAAAGAGCGCGAAACTGCACTAGAAGGCATCTCCAGCGGCCGCGCCCAGCTTGCCGTTGGCACGCATGCTTTGTTTCAAGAAGCGGTGAATTTTCATAAACTTGGTCTAGCGATCATTGATGAGCAACACCGTTTTGGTGTACAGCAACGCCTAGCTTTACGCAAAAAAGGTGAGCCTGAGCCGCATCAGCTC
>JANYCB010000127.1 GCA_025360485.1 Methylotenera sp.
GATTTTGCTGGATTACACAACTGCTGGCACGCAGGTCAGCTTAAATGGCAAGGTGCTGGGCGTTGTTGAAGGCTTGGCGTTTAATCAAGCCTTGTTGCGCGTTTGGTTAGGCAAAGAGCCTGTAGATGCGTCGTTGAAAAAGGCGATGTTGGGACAGTAAGAGAGTGCATAGCCTGCCTCTCATGAGACTAAATGTTATCAAATTTCCATTCAGGAGTACCACCGTCACCTTCAAGATTGGTATAAATAGGCTCACTACCTATTTCTACTAAAGGACTAAATTGACTTGGCTTCCTAGCATATAATCCAACCATAAACTCAATGGTCGAATTTTTCATATCGAGCATGCAATTTATCATTTCAACGCCTTCTTTTGTTCGTTTATATACTGACTCGGAATTGTTTGGCCAATGAATTTTAAATCCGCACATTAAACATCTTCGCTTACCAAAATCTCCATTAAACCCTTGTAAACAGGGTCATAGGGAATTGCACTATGCTTACGTGTAGCCCAAAATTTACGCGCGCTAGTCTCAAGTCCAAAAAATGTTGAGATGAATAATTTTGATTTAGTGATGGTTCTATTTAGCACTTCTAGTTGAATGCGAAATGCACCGACTGTACCAGTTCCTTTTCTGCATCTAAAATCCCCATCCGTAAGAATGTAATCAGAATGGCTAATTGCATTACGAAGCTCGTTATTATAAAAATCATCAAAAATACCACCAATAGACAAATTAGCTTCTTGCGAAAGAGATTTGATAATTTCAATCTTTTGTTTAGGGTAAATGCCAGAGTTTTTGAATCTCTTTTTCTGAACAGTATCTAGAAACATGTAATAGGGATT
Source organism: Methylotenera sp. (assembly GCA_025360485.1). Lineage (GTDB taxonomy): Bacteria > Pseudomonadota > Gammaproteobacteria > Burkholderiales > Methylophilaceae > Methylotenera_A. Next base: position 848 of record JANYCB010000127.1, read on the forward strand.
AGGGCTGTAGCCCTTCCCAAGGCGAAATCTCAAAAGATTTGTTATAACTTCATATGGCGCATCCATTTCCACCACATGGCTGTACATTAAGAGCCCCATCCTCCATATCGTTGAATCTTTGTCTGGAAATTTCGCTGCGGGAAGATCCATTTGCATGATTGCATTAATGTCTTCCAATATTGCCCTAGATTCGACAAATGGATCCCAACCCCTATCTTCCATTCCAACGATTCTAAGTAAGGATGCGAAATATTTGACGATATCATTACTGACAGGGTCTTCTGGAAAGAAAAGCGGCTCTAAACAATCAATATATCTTTGTCTTATAACTTCAATTTCTTCGTTTGTCATCTGTGTAACTCCACAGTATTTATGGAGCTCCCATGGCATCTATTCTTAGTTGTTAATTTAGATATTCATACCGCCTGAGGCTTCAATGCGTTGCGCATTCACCCAGCGGTTATCTTCTGATAGTAGCGATGCAATTACACCGCCGATGTCATCCGGCAAGCCCGCGCGGCCTAGCGCGGTAGCGCTCGCAACATAACTATTCAATTGTGCATTATCGCGCACTGCACCGCCGCCAAAGTCAGTTTCTATCGCGCCTGGGGCAACCACATTCACTGTAATTTTTCGCGCACCTAGCTCTTTAGCTAAATATTTGGTTAAGGTTTCCACCGCGCCTTTCATGGAAGCATAAGCCGCGTAGCCGGGTATTGCAAAGCGCGTGAGTCCGCTGGAAATATTGACGATGCGGCCACCATCGGCCATGAGCGGCAACAATTTTTGCGTGAGAAAAAACACGCCTTTTAAATGGATGTTCACCATTTGGTCGAATTGCTCTTCTGTCGTTTCCGCAAAGCTGGCATGAACGCCAGTGCCTGCGTTGTTGACCAGGAAATCAAAATGTTCAGCGTTCCATTTTTGTTTGAGGGCAGCTTTTATTTGCGCAGCGAAATCGGCGAATGATTGACTGTTAGAAACATCCAATTGCAACGCAACGGACTTCTGCCCCATCTGCTGGATTTGTGCAACGACTTCATCCGCCTCCACCTTTTTGCTATGGTAGGTGATGATGACGTCAACGCCTTTTTTGGCCAATGCCAGCGCCGTATTTTCGCCTAACCCGCGGCTGCCACCGGTAACAATTACAATTTTTGTGCTCATTTTAAAATCCTTAATGTTAAGTAAAAGCTAAATTACCAACTCTACATAGACACAATAGCATATGTGTTGTGCGGTTGAAATCTCTCTTTTTGATACGAGAATAGTAAATAAAACATGCCCTGCAAGGCAATATCCATGCGGCTTATAGGGCATGTGTTTTTGGTCTAAAATTTTTTAATTGTAATGAATATTAAAAATTAATGTAAGGAATTTGCTGTGCCAGCTGACTAAGATTTGCTAGCAAAATTCTTTCATTAAACAAGTATTATTCAGGAGATTAAAATGAGCCTTAAAATTAAAAACGCAGTATTAGTAGC
>JANYCB010000019.1 GCA_025360485.1 Methylotenera sp.
ATAAGCGCTTGAACAGTTTGCTCAACTTTACCTTCAAAATACAACGCACTTTCTAATGAAAACACGTCAAATTTGATTTGAAAGGCTTTTAAATCTAAATCTTGTTCTCGACGTAAATAAGCAACAGCAAAAGCTCTTATATTGTCACTAATGTGTCCGCTAGAAACATGTTGTGTATCTGCAGCAATAACTGTTTCTTTGGCTAAGTAGGCCACGGCAATATCATTTATATATTCGCCACGGTAACCATTTTCAGGAAAATTTTCATCTTCAGGTGTAATTCCATTACATCGTGCCATGACAGATTCAACAAGATTTTGTATCTGCGCGCCAGCATCGTTATAATAAAACTCACGCGTCACGTCCCAGCCGTTGGCGTCTAACAATCGCGCTAAACAATCACCCACCGCCGCGCCGCGCCCATGACCGACATGCAGAGGGCCTGTCGGGTTGGCGGATACAAACTCAATCTGAACGCGCTCACCCTTGCCTTGGTTATTGCGGCCAAATTCTGCACCTTGTTGCAAGATATCGCTTACTACGGTTTGCTTAGATTGAGCGTTTAAAAAGAAATTGATAAAACCAGCGCCCGCAATTTCTACTTTTGCGATATATTCGCTTTGTGGTAGCGCTTTAATTAAACTCTCAGCAATTGCGCGCGGATTCTGACGCATTGGTTTAGCCAGCATCATGGCTAAATTAGTAGCAAAATCGCCATGTTCGGCTGTTTTAGGGCGATCAAGTACAATGTTAATTTGTGTAGCATCCGCGCCAATGCTGATGGCGGCGCGGGTGAGTAATTCGGTAAGCTGTTTTTTCAAGAAACTAAGGCTTTCAAAATAATCATCAATAATGCAAAAACAGTATTTTAACCTAAGCAGGCATTAGACTCACCAATAACATAATTTATGTCGCAAACAATTCTTAATATCGCGCTAGATGTGCCGCTAAATCGAACTTTCGATTATTTAAATGGTGGTTTCACTGCGCGCGTTGGCAATAGAGTGGTTGTGCCTTTCGCAGGGCGCAATATGATTGGTGTGGTTGTTGGTTTATCCGAAACTTCAGATTTCCCTATTGAAAAACTTAAGACGGTCAGCCATGTGTTTGACGAAGTGGTGTTTGATAGCGCCACGTTTAAATTACTCAAATTTTGTGCTGATTATTATCATTATCCATTAGGGCAGGCACTCATTTCGGCGCTGCCTTTGCGATTGCGGCAACTTAAACCAGCGGTTTCGCGCAAAGCTTTTGCTTATAGTTTGTTACCAAATGCAGACTTAAGCCAAATTCCCGCAAAAAAAGTCATTTTGCATCGTATTATCACTGCCCTGCAAGCCGCACCAATGCAAGGGGTTGCTGAGCTCGCATTTATCTCTTCTGGTTGGAAAAAGACAATTATTGAATTAAAAAGCTTAGGCTTGGTGAGTGAACATGAAGTAATGGCGGTCAAGGCTTCCATGCCAACTTCTTCAGTTGAGCCAACTTTGAATGGTGAGCAGCAACAGGCCATTCAGCAAGTGTTAGCGCTTACTCACACGTTTAAACCTTGGCTGTTATTTGGCATTACGGGTAGCGGTAAGACCGAAGTTTATATTCAAATTTTACAAAAAATATTGAGTGAGAAAAATTCTCAAGTATTGGTACTGGTGCCAGAAATTAACTTAACACCACAATTGGAAGCACGTTTCAGAAGTCGCTTATCGCAATATTCATTAGTGACTTTGCATAGTAATTTGAGTGAGTGTGAGCGCTTACAAAACTGGCTGTCGGCCAGCACTGGCGCGGCTAAGATTGTGATTGGTACGCGTTTGAGCGTATTTACGCCGATGCCGCATTTAAAATTAATTGTGATGGACGAAGAACATGACGGCTCATACAAACAGCAGGATGGTATGCGCTACCATGCGCGCGATGTGGCAATGGTGCGCGCCAAGCAGCAGAATATCCCGATTGTTCTAGGTAGCGCGACGCCTTCTTTAGAAACCTGGCACAATTCAACTCAAAACAATTCACAAAAGCAACAATATGGTTTATTAAGTTTGAAGCAGCGCGCGGTTGATAATGCTACTTTGCCCAATATATTTTGTATCGATACCGCAAAATCGCCGACAGAAAATGGTTTATCGTCACTATTGGTGAAAGCATTGCGCGAGCGTTTAAGTCGTGGTGAGCAAAGCCTATTGTTTATTAATCGTCGTGGTTATGCGCCAGTACTACATTGTAACGCTTGCCAGTGGGTAGCGCCGTGTATGCGCTGTTCGGCAAGGCTAGTGGTGCATTTAAGTCAAAAACGCTTGAAATGCCATCATTGTGGGCATGAGCAAAAAATCCCGTTGCAATGTCCCAGTTGCGGTAATGCAGATTTGCACCCTACTGGGCAAGCCACACAACGCCTGGAACAAACATTGCAAACTTTGCTACCGACGGCGCGTATTGCGCGGGTAGATCGCGATAGCATGCGCAACAAACATGCACTCACAGATTTACTTACCAAGGTACACAATCAAGAAATTGATATTTTGGTTGGCACACAAATGCTGGCAAAAGGCCATGATTTTCCACATTTAACGTTAGTGGGAGTGATTGATACCGATAGCGCGTTGTACAGCCCAGATTTTAGAGCGAGCGAGCGATTATTTGCACAATTGATGCAAGTTTCTGGTCGCGCAGGTCGCGCAGAAAAAGCGGGCGAAGTGCTCATACAAACCGCGTTTCCGCAACATGCCTTATTCCAAGCGCTGCGTAGCCAAGATTATGTGAGTTTTGCCAATGAATTACTGCAGGAGCGAAAGGTGATGCAGTTTCCACCAGTGAGCTATTTTGCATTGCTGCGGGCCGAGGCAAATGACTACGCACAAGTAAATCAGTTTTTAAATAAAGCGGGGAATTTAGCGCGCCAATTTCTTACTGGCCATCTTAAACAAGACATCCTGATTTACGACCCAGTGCGCCCGCAAATGGAGCGCTTAAAAGGCATGGAACGTGGGCAGTTATTGTTGCAAGCGAATAGCCGTGTTGCATTACAACGATTACTCAAAAGTTGGATGCCACAATTGCGCGAATTGCCTATCGCTGCAAAAATTCGTTGGAGTTTGGATATTGATCCTTTAGAGTTTTGAGATTGTTTTCTTTGCAACCTGCACCTAACTTAAAAAGACAGTAAAATAGCGTATTAAAGTAAAAGCGCGGGTGTAGTTCAATGGTAGAACGCCAGCTTCCCAAGCTCGATACGCGGGTTCGATTCCCGTCACCCGCTCCAAGAAAGTAATTTTAGAAAGAAAAGCATGACACCAACACCACCAACCGTTTTAACCTTTTCTGCCACAGACCCTAGTGGCGGTGCGGGCTTACAGGCCGATATTTTAGCGTTGGCTAGCATCGGCTGCCATCCTTTGTCTGTGGTTACCGCCATTACTGTGCAAGATACCGTTGGCGTTGAGAGTGTAATGGCATTGGATTCGGATTGGATTAATGAGCAAGCACGTACCATTTTAGAAGACGTGCAGGTAGCAGCTTTTAAACTCGGGCTTTTGGGCAGTATAGAAAATATCGCTGTAATCGCTGAAATTGTGGCTGACTATCCAGATGTGCCTTTATTAATCGACCCGATTTTAACTTCAGGTCGTGGCGATGAGCTGGCAAATGAAGAGATGCAAGCCGCTATGTGTGAGTTGTTGTTCCCGCAAGCCACATTGATTACGCCAAACAGTTTAGAGGCGCGCCGCTTGGCGTTTTACGACGAAGCGGAAGAAATTCAGCATACTTCGCTCGATGAAGCTGCCATGCGTTTGTTGGAATTAGGTAGCGAATATGTGTTGATTACAGGCACGCATGAACGTTCAACAGATGTGGTGAACTCACTTTATGGCTCAAGCCCTTCTGGGGCTAGTGGTCTTATTAAAGCCTATCATTGGGAACGCTTGGTCGGCAGTTATCATGGCTCTGGCTGTACACTTACAAGTGCTATTGCGGCTTGTTTAGCGCATGGTTTAAGTATGGAAGAGGCGATTATCGAGGCGCAAGAATACACATGGCAAACTTTAAAAAATGCTTTTCGCCCAGGTATGGGGCAGTTTATTCCTGACCGCTTTTTTTGGGCACGCGAGGACGATGATGCGGCAAATGAAAATAGCAACGGAAATGACAAATCGCCATTTATTCAGCATTAGTCTATTTTAATCCCTAATATGATCAAAGGTTTATATGCAATAACGCCTGATATGGCTGATACTGACTTGTTGCTGCAAAAGGTAGAAGCCGCGTTGCAAGGCGGCATAAATCTTTTGCAATACCGCAACAAACAGGCAAATCACAAATTACAAACCCAACAAGCGCGCGCCATATTGCTTTTGTGCAGGCAATATAATATACCATTAATCATTAACGACTCTGTGAAGCTATGTTTAACATTGGATGCAGATGGCGTACATTTAGGTGCAGATGATGGCAATTTAGAAGAAGTTAGAGCAAGAATAGGTGGCTATAAAATTTTGGGAGCATCATGTTATAACCGTTTTGATTTAGCATTATCTGCACAAGAAGCGGGAGCAAGTTACGTGGCATTTGGTGCTTGTTTTGCT
>JANYCB010000128.1 GCA_025360485.1 Methylotenera sp.
TTTCTAACCCAATGACACGATCTAACGGGTTGGTTTTTGCGGTTAACATAATTACTGGTAGGTTAGATTCAACCCGTAATTGTCTGCACAGCGTCAATCCGTCAACTTCTGGCAAGTTAAGATCAAGCACAATAAGGTCAATCTTTCGCGATTTGAGCATACCCCACATGGCGTTACCATCGGCTGCCTGAAAAACTTTTAAGCCATTATTTTGCAGAATATCTGCAAGCAAAGATCGAATATCATGGTCGTCATCCACAATGAGTATGTTTGTCTCTTGATCGCTCATGACAAGGTTGCTCATTTGAGTTTCACTTTCGTGGGGAATAGTAAAATTAGTATTATTCATGGTTCCTTCTTATTTACAATATAAATGATACTTTCAGCCTGAAAGTGTTATTCGATAGATACCGCTAAGGTAGCTAAGATAACCAAAAATTGTATCTGGTATTTTTCAACACTCCATAGTTATGTAGCAAACTGTATCAATGGATTGATACAAATAGATACAAAACTCCAAATCTTAGAAACATAAGCAATACAAGCCCATGCTGTAATATGCCCAAGTTAGAGGAGAACACAAAATGACATTACTGAGAATAAACCGTTAGATTGCAAATGAAGAAACTATCCATACTATTAATGATCGCCTTTGGCTATATGCCTGTTGCAAGCTCCTTTGCAGGGGAAGTAACTTGGTACGATCAAGGAGATCCGCTTTCGACCCAAGCGGAATTGCCACCTTCGCTGTCACCAGAATATCTCGATCCTGAAACTGGCGTTGCATGTGCAGGTATTAACATACAAAAAACATTATCACTGGCAGATATTGCTGAAGCTGCGCTTTGCAATAACCCACAAACCAGTGAGGCCTATGCTAGTGCCAAGGTGCAAGCGGCGCAACTCGGTATTGCCAAGTCGGCCTATTTGCCAACCGTAACTGATACTGTAGGTGTGAATAGCAATGTGGCAATTCCAAGCAGTTCTAATCCTCGAGGAAATCCCTACAGCAACTTAAACAATAGTATCGCAGCATCTTATTTGCTTTACGATTTTGGTAATCGTGATGCGAATTTAGAAAACGCCCGCCAACTTTTACAAGCTGCAAGCGCAACGCAAAATGCTACTGTGCAAAATGTATTGCTGTCCGCAATTAAAGCCTATTACCAAGTGCAGGCAGACATAGCAGCTCTTTCTGCTGCGCAAGAATCTGAGCACTTTAATCAGGAAAGTTTTAATGCAGCCGATGCCAAATACAAAGCAGGCGTTTCAACCCCTGCTGACAAGTTGCAAGCACAAACGGCCTTTGCTCAAGCGACATTGACGCGCATCACTGCAGAAGGTAAGTTAAAAACAGACTACGGCGTACTGGCCAATGTGATGGGGCTAAATGCCAATACTATACTTAAATTGGCACCTTCTAAAACTCAAGATATTACTAAAGATATAGAGAAAAATATAGATGAGTTGATTGAACGGGCAAATTTACGCAGACCAGATTTAATCGCAAGTGAAGCACAAATTGAAGCAGCAAAAGCTAATACTAAGGCTAGCCAGGCTGCTAGTAAACCAACCATTTCACTCAACATGTCGAACAACCAACAACTGGGTACAGATATTAGTGGAAGCAATAATACTTCGTTAGGCGTAACAGTATCTATTCCTTTGTTTACTGGCTATTTAAATAGTTATCAAATTCATGCAGCGGAAGCTACTGAAGAACTTCGTGCCGCACAACGAGATCAGCTACGCTTGCAAATATCCTTAGACGTATGGACTGCTTACCAAGACTTGCGCACCGCAACCGAAACGATTAAATCTGCAGAAGCACTTGTTGCCAGCGCAAAAGAGTCTCAACGAGTTGCTTTGGGCCGCTACAAAGCTGGCGTTGGCAACATTATTGATACTTTAAATGCTCAATCTGCTTTGGCGAATGCCAACCAACAGCAAATACAGGCGGTGCTGAATTGGAACATCGCAAGATCAACGCTAGCACAATCCATTGGCATGCTTGATAACGCTATGATTCAATCGCTGCCAGATGGCAAAAAAATTGTACAGGAAACACAACCATGAAAAAAAATCTTAAAACTGCCATCATAGTTTTGCTTTTAGTGGGGCTTTCAGTAGCTGGATATGCATATTACAAAGCTAAAACAAAACTAAAACCTGAAGATGTGTATCGAACTGAGTTGATAACACAAGGCGATGTAGCTCAAAGTGTTTCTGCTAATGGCACCATTAATCCTGTGACCTTAGTGAGTGTTGGTACGCAAGTATCAGGTATTGTGACAAAGCTTTATGTAGACTTCAATGATAAGGTCACAAAGGGTCAAGTATTACTAGAGCTTGATGATTCATTGCTAAAGGCACAAATAGCGCAATCGCAAGCCAACGTGAGTAATGCGCAAGCTTCAGTAGACTTAGCACAAGCAAATGAAGCTAGGAATCGCGAGCTTTATGCACAAGACTTTGTGGCCAAACAAGACTTAGATACCACAGTACAAGCATTTAAATCGGCAAGAGCACAGCTAGATGTAGCGCGCGCTCAGTTAAAACGTGATCAAACCAACCTTGGCTATTCAATCATTCGCTCACCCGTATCAGGTGTTGTTGTAGATCGCGAAATCGATGTAGGTCAAACGGTAGCCTCAAGCTATCAGACGCCGATGTTAATTAAAATCGCGCAAGATTTATCAAAAATGCAAATTGATACCACTTTTGCCGAAGCAGATATTGGCAACATCAAGGTTGGGCAGGCGGTTAAATTTAATGTCGATGCGTTCCCAGATCGTAATTTTGAGGGTGTAGTAAAACAAGTCCGACTCAATGCGACTACCACATCAAATGTAGTAACGTATGACGTAGTCGTGAATGTTGATAATCCAGACCAGACTTTATTACCTGGCATGACTGCCTATGTGAATATCATTTTTGCGCAACATAAAAATGTATTGCTCGTGCCTAATGCTGCACTTAGATACAAACCTAAATTAAAAGACACAACTTGGAAAAACGGTCATAAAAAGGACAAGTCAGACCAAGATAAAAATAAATCAACCTCCGATGATGGATTTACTAACGGCAAAGTGTTTGTATTAAAAGAGGGTAAACCACAGCTTGTGAGGGTGAAGGTCGGTCTTACAGATGGCAAATCGACTGAAGTCGTTAGCAAAGAGCTAAGTGCCGACTCAAAGGTGATTGTAGGCGAAAATACATCAGACACTCAAACGTCTAGTTCGTCAGCAAATATGCGCCCACCAAGAATGTTTTAGGTCGAAAGTCAGTAATGAAAAACGTGATTGAAATTAAAAAATTGTATAAAGAATACGCTACTGCGGCCGGCGCTTTTCCAGTATTAAAAGATGTTAATTTAACCATTGCACAAGGTGAATATGTTGCAATTATGGGTCCATCTGGCTCGGGCAAATCGACCTTCATGAACATATTAGGATGTTTAGACCAACCTACCTCGGGTGAATATGTTTTAGATGGGCATGCTGTAGCGCATTTAAGTACTAATGAGTTGGCCAAACTCAGAAACCAAACCATTGGTTTTGTGTTTCAAGGGTTTAACTTATTGTCCAGATCTAGTTTGCTTGATAATGTCGCACTTCCATTAGTGTATGCAAGTAAAGATAAAGCAGAGCGACACATGAAGGCACAAAAAATGTTAGAGAAAGTAGGGCTAGCTATATACCTGCAATCGCGCCCTAATCAAATTTCTGGTGGCCAACAGCAGCGTGTTGCAATCGCGCGCGCATTAGTGAACAGCCCTAGTCTCATCTTAGCAGACGAACCTACTGGCAATCTCGATAGTAAGACTAGCGATGAAATCATGGCTTTATTTGATGCCTTAAACCAAGAAGGTATTACGATAGTGATAGTGACACATGAAAATGATGTGGCGGATCATGCAAAGAGACAAGTACGGTTTTTAGACGGTAAAGTGATTCAAGATACTAGTTCCAAAAAGCTTCCAGAGGTAACCCACTGATGTTTATGGCGATGTTAGGCGAGGCATGGCATGCCATGGGGGCAAACCGTCTGCGGACTTTTTTAACCATGCTGGGCATGATGATAGGTGTTGGCGCTGTTGTACTGATGATGGCGATTGGAGAAGGTGCGCAACAATCTATTAAAAAATCCATTAGCTCAATGGGCAGTAATCTGTTTGTAGTGCTTTCGGGTGCGCCTAGTGCTGGTGGGGCAAGGTCATCTTCGGGAGGTGTAAGCACTTTAAATATTAGCGATGCGGATGCAATTGCTGAGTTAAATGGGGTTTCTTCCGTTGCACCTGTCACCATGGGTAACGCGCAAATTATTTACGCAGGTAATAATTGGAATACGACCGTAATGGGCACCAAGCCCAGCTATTTTGTGGTGCGAGACTGGAGCATAGAGTCAGGCGCAACATTCTCAGATTCTGATATTCGATCTTCTACAAGAGTTGCCTTGGTAGGAAAAACCGTTGTAGATAATTTGTTCGGCGAAGATATTGATCCAATAGGCAAGACCATTCGCATTAAACAAAGTCCTTTCGTGATTGTAGGGGTATTAACTGCCAAAGGTCAGAGTCTAAATGGGCAAGATCAAGATGACACCATTATTGTGCCACTTACCACCGCACAGCGGAAATTATTTGGGAATCAAATACCTGGCAGTGTAAGGCAAATATTAGTGAAAGCGCAATCAGACAATGTGATGGCTAGTTTAGAAACAGATATGAATGATTTGCTGAGGCAGCGACATAATTTACGTGAAGGAACTGAGAGTGACTTCTCGGTTCGAAATTTAACTGCAATTGCAAATACTGCAGCAGACACTACAAAAACCATGTCGATGTTGTTAGGTGCCATTGCTTCAATTTCTTTACTGGTTGGGGGCATAGGCATTATGAATATTATGCTGGTTTCCGTGACAGAACGTACACGTGAGATTGGTATTCGTATGGCGATAGGCGCCCGTCAGCAAGATATTCTCATGCAATTTTTATTAGAAGCATTCATGATTTCTATCGTGGGCTGCATGATAGGGATAGCCATAGGCGTGGGGGGTGCAGAGATGGTTCATTATTTTGCTAAAACAGATGTTTCCATTTCTAGCCAATCTATTATACTGGCGTTTGCTGTAGCCGCAAGTGTGGGTATATTTTTTGGATATTATCCAGCACTCAAAGCTGCAAAATTGAATCCAATTGAAGCACTTCGTTATCAATAGCAAGGTTGATGTAAGTTTGGGTGTATATATTGTTTAACAAATGCGATATTTAATTTAGGAGCAGTATGTCAGAAGAAGAGTTTGAAGTGCGAGGCCCACATGAAGGAGCCTTAGAAGGCGAAGCTGGTGAATGGGATGCTTTTTCAAGTAAAATTGCTGTAACGACTGCTATTCTAGCTACATTGGGTGCATTTTTCAGTTACCAAGCAGGATCAACGCAAAACGAAGCAGCAATGTTTAAAAATGATGCTGCGATAAAGAAGACCGAAGCAGCTGATCAATGGAACTTTTATGAATCAAAAAGTAATAAAGAAAATTTAGCTGAAATTACCCTGCTTTTGCCGAATGCGGATCACGATAAATATACGAAGGCTGCAGAACGCTATGACAGTGAAAAGAAAAGCATTAAAAAACAGGCTGAAAGCTTAGAGGCGGAGTCCAAAGGGTTTGATGTTAAATCAGAGGCAGTGATGCATATACACCATCGTTGGGCGCTTGCTATGACTTTTGTTCAAATTGCCATTTCACTCGCTGCCATTACACTGCTTACTAGAAAAAAATCATTGTCGATTGGCGTAGCTGCAATGGCATTGGGTGGCGCTGTATTTGCATTATTGGCAATATTCCAAATTTAAATATGTTGGAATTTATTTAAACTCGTAGACATTAGATTGAATAACGATTTATAAATCATGAAAGGCAATTCTGCACTGGTTTCTTATCCAACTCTCATCCGTCTAATCATTTCCCGGCCCAGATTATTTGGTTCGATTTTGATTGGCGTGCTGGCGGGTTTCTTTATACCAATTTCCTTAGCTTCACATAATATTACTCGGGTAATTATCGGTTGGAATGTAGGGACTTGGTTATATTTAATACTAGCAGCGCGTATGATATTCTGGACCTCACATGAGGAGATGCGTACTCGCGCATTGGCACAAGACGATGGAAAGTATTTTGTACTGATGATGGTCATCATTGCATCCATTGTCTCTATTGGTGCAATTTTTTCTGAGCTATCTGTAGTTAAAGATTTACATGGAATGCTGCGTTATGCGCACATAGCGCTCGCTGTAATGACTATCCTATCTTCATGGTCGTCTATCCAAGTCATGTTTGCATTGCATTATGCACATGATTTTTATATTGCTAAGGAGCGCAATCATTCAGGTGGACTGGAATTTCCAGGAGAGATTTCTCCTGACTACAGCGACTTTCTCTATTTTGCCTGTGTCATTGGTACATCTGGCCAGACAGCGGATGTAAGTTTTACGAGTAAATCGATGCGAAGGACAGGCTTAATTCATTGCGTTTTGGCGTTCTTTTTCAATACGACATTGTTAGCATTAACCATTAATATTGCTTCTGGCCTAATTTAGCCATATTAAACTGCTTTAGCAGAATCTCATTCAACCCTATTATTGCTTTGATGACAATTTAGGGATGGTAGCCGACTTTGTAACAATTCGGCATGATACAATACAGGCTTGATGCTCATAATCCGTTGGTACTGTGTTCGACTCACAGA
>JANYCB010000098.1 GCA_025360485.1 Methylotenera sp.
AAAGCCGCTAAAAATGGCTTGCCAGTGAGTGAGAGCATGACCGATGCAGAAGTTTTTGCGCTGATATTTGCGCCAGGTTTTTCTACCGCTGAAGTCGTCACCGACGTTTCTGGTCGCGGTGTTGGTATGGATGTCGTAAAACGTAACATTGCAGCGATGAATGGCGCGGTTGAGATACGTTCGGCGCTGGGCTACGGCACGACAATTTCCATTTCATTGCCACTTACTTTGGCGATTCTAGATGGTATGTCAGTTGCCTTAGGCAATAGCTTGTATGTAGTACCGCTGAACCTGATTGTGGAAACCTTGCAACCACGTGCTGAAGATATCAAAACTATCACTGGCGAGGGGCGCATGGTGCACGTGCGCGGCGAATATTTACCGATTATTGCCTTACATAGCTTATTTAATCATGCAACTGAAATTACCGACCTCACGCAAGGCGTATTAGTGTTGCTTGAAGCAGATGGTAAAAAATCTGCTTTGTTTGTGGATCGCTTGGTAGGCCAGCAACAAGTAGTGATTAAGAGTTTAGAGACTAACTTTAAGAAGGTTCCAGGTGTATCAGGCGCCACCATTATGGGCGATGGCTCTGTGGCATTGATTTTAGATGTACCCGCACTGATTCAAATGGGACAAACTAGCAATTACATCACAGGCGCACCGTCGTTTTCAAATCGCGGCGTACAAGTAGTAACGAATCAAATTATTTAATTAAGTGATACAAAAACTAAGCAATCAATAAGGAGCTTACACCATGGAAACAAGTACAGAAGTTGTTAGTAATAAACCTGCAGGCAATTTAAAAAGCGCGGCGGGGGAATACCTTACTTTTGTGTTGGGCGATGAAGAATACGGCATCGAGATTTTAAAAGTGCAAGAAATTCGCGGCTACGATGCGGTAACGCAAATTGCCAATACGCCAGATTTTATAAAAGGCGTAGTGAATTTGCGCGGCAAGATTGTGCCGATTGTCGATTTACGCATCAAGTTTCACTTAGGCAAAGTGGTGTACGACGAATTTACCGTAGTGATTATTCTCAATTTAGGCGGCCGTGTCGTGGGTATTGTGGTCGATGGTGTTTCAGATGTAATGGACTTAAAAGAAGATCAATTGCGTGATGTGCCATCACTCGTCACTAGCATAGATACCAAATACATCGTGGGCTTAGCCACAGTAGAGCAACAAATGTTGATTTTGGTCGATATCGAACAGCTTATGAGCAGCCAAGAAATGGCGCTGATTGATGTTGCGGTTCATTAATTTAATTTAAAAAATAGGATAAAAAATGAAACTTTCTTTAAATAATCTAAAAGTAGGGCAACGTATCAGTTTAGTAGTCGGCCTAGCTGTGTTGACCGCAATAGCGCTTACTGGTCTGGGACTTTACGGCTTATCTAAAACCAATGCTAGCCTTAAAACTGTGTATGAGGACCGTTTAATTACAAATGATCAATTAGTAAAAATTGATTCTGCGATGCTTACTTTAGAAGCGCAATCATGGAATATTGCAGGTGAGACTAAAGAAGTGGTAGGCGCTGACCATAAAAAGATAACAATCCTCAATAAAGAAGTTGTTGATTCAGCATTGCCAGTGATTAAAAGTAGTATGACTACAATTGATGAGCAATGGAAAGCTTATATGGCAACTTATTTAACGCCAGAAGAAAAAATACTCGCAGCAAAATTTGATAAATCAAAAGATGATTTAATTAATAATGCAGTCAATAAAGAGCTAGCCCCAATGGCAAAATTAGACGCTGCAGAAACGATGACTATTGCCGACTCTATAGAAGGAAAATATAACAAAGCTAATACTGATCTTGACGCGCTGATGAAATTGCAAGTTGATGTTGCGTCACAAGAATACAATGCTGCCGAGGCACGTTTTAAAACCATTAGTTACATTTCATATGGTGCTTTGGCACTCGCTTTTGCGATATTAATGTTTTTAGGTAAAACTTTAATTGCTTCTATTGTCAAACCTTTACAAAAATCAATTGAAGTATTTAAACAAATAGAAAACGGCAATTATGAGAGTGAGATTAACTTAGAAGGTAGCGACGAATTAAGTAATGTATTGCAATCTTTAGATGGCATGCAGAAAAAACTTGGCAATGACCTAAAAGCCAAGGAAGTGCTTGCAAGGCAAGTGGAAGCGCAAAAAACTTTGTACGAAAACGAGTTGGCTGCCATACGAAAATCCACAGGCGTAGTCGATATGGATCTAGATGGCAAAATTACTGATGCTAACGATATATTCTTAAATGCGCTCGGTTATAACAAAGAAGAGTTGCTAAGCAAAGATCCGCATGACCTGATGAATAAGGCCGACCTTGAAAAGGGAGAATATAAAAAGAATTGGAATAACGTGCTGCATGGTGAAGCATTTAGTGAGCAAATTAAACGTATTGGTAAAGATGGCAAAGAAGTCTGGCTAGAAGCCACTTATAACCCCATCCTCACTATTGAAGGAAGCATTTCTAAAGTCATCAAAGTGGTGCATTACGCTAGAGATATCACTGAGCAAAAATTAAAAGATATGGATTTTGTAGGTCAACTCAATGCCATTGGAAAATCACAAGGTGTCATTGAGCTTGATTTAGAAGGCTATATTATTAAAGTCAACCAAACCTACTGTGAAATGCTGGGTTACCAAGAACAAGATTTGCTCGAAAAGCATGTCAGCATGGTGTTAGACCCTACTTTTGCAAACAGCTCGGCTTATAAAGAGTTATGGGCCAAACTAAAAAATGGTTCTACCGATTCAGGTCAATACAAACGCATTGGCAAGGGTGGCAAAGAAGTGTGGATTCAAGCTAGTTACAATCCGATTAAAAATGCCGATGGCAAAATTATTAAGATTGTAAATTACACCATTGATATTACCGATGAGAAACTAGAAGCCGCTAATAATGCAGGGCAAATCGCAGCCATCAACAAGACTCAAGGCGTGGTTGAGTTTGACCTCACAGGCAAAATTCTATCGACAAATGAAAACTTTGCGAACGTGACTGGTTATAGCGAAAATGAGATTGTAGGTAACCACCATAGTATGTTTGTAGATGCTGCGTATAAATCTAACCCAGAATACAAAGCATTCTGGGATAAATTGGGTCGTGGTGAAGCAGAAACAGGACAATATAAACGCATTGCTAAAGGTGGTAAAGAGATTTGGTTGCAAGCAAGTTACAACCCTATTTTAGATTTGAATGGAAAACCATTTAAAGTGGTGAAATATGCCACAGATATCACTGCGCAATATAACGCAAGCAAATCTTTAGAGCTGGCGGTTGAGGAAACCCAAGGCATCATTGAAGGTGCTAAAGCGGGCGATTTATCAAGCCGTGTCTCGCTAGAAGGTAAAACAGGCGCAATTGCATCACTTTGCGATGGTGTGAATGCACTCATGGATAAAATGACCGAAGTTATCGCCCAAGTGCGTGAGGCAGGTGAGACCATTAATACGGCTGCCACTGAGATTGCGACTGGTAATAACGATTTATCTGCACGTACTGAGCAACAAGCATCCAGTTTAGAAGAAACTGCTTCTAGCATGGAAGAGCTCGCCTCAACCGTTAAGCAAAATGCGGAGAATGCTAAACAAGCCAACCAACTCGCAGCTGCTGCTTCTGGCGTAGCCGTTAAAGGGGGTGAAGTGGTGGGTAATGTAGTAGCCACTATGGCTGATATTAATACCAGTGCTCGCAAGATCGAAGACATTATTAGCGTAATTGATGGCATTGCCTTCCAAACCAATATTCTTGCACTTAACGCGGCGGTAGAAGCTGCTAGAGCAGGTGAGCAAGGCCGCGGCTTTGCAGTGGTGGCAGATGAGGTGCGTAACTTAGCACAACGCTCTGCCAGTGCGGCCAAGGAGATTAAAGGCTTGATTACAGATTCTGTCGCCAAAACAACTGAAGGCACCAAACTGGTTGAAGATGCAGGTAACACCATGCAAGAGATTGTGTTATCTGTGCAACGCGTGACCGACATTATGGGCGAAATCTCAGCTGCATCTAGCGAGCAAAGTGCGGGTATTGATCAAGTCAATACTGCGATTACCAGCATGGATGAAGTCACCCAACAAAATGCGGCCTTGGTAGAAGAAGCGGCCGCTGCGGCAGAGTCATTAGTTGAACAAGCGGCTAGCCTCATGGACACGGTAGGTGCGTTTAGGTTGGCAGGCGGCAACCAATATAACAGCCAATCTAAAACCAGCAAACCTGCTCCATCTTACAGTAGTAATAGTGAGCGCCGCTCAAACAACAGTTCAATGCGTGCATCCACACCAGTAGCAAAGCCTGCTAGCAAACCAGCAGCTAGAATCATTGCTAAAACAGGTACTGACGATGGTGAGTGGGAAGAGTTTTAACGCTGTTGTTAACTTTTGAAAAAGACCGCAATTGCAGTCTTTTTTTGACTTAAAAAAGCTCAAGATTGCTTTATATTTACCGATATATATAGATAGAAAGTGTTGCATTTTTGATTAAAAATCAAGCGACTACTAAAGGATAAAACATTCATGAGTAAGATAAAAATCACACTCTTCATACTCTTTACATTATACACAATCGATGGCTATGCATTGGCTGCAAAAGATGCTGCACCAAATTGGAAAGGAGAGTCGCTGACAGGCGATTGGGGTGGCGCGCGCTGAACTTTACAAGCAAGGTGTTGATTTAGGATTTACGCATAAAAGTGACTTTATGGGGAATACTTCTGGCGGCATAAAACGTGGCGCAGTATGGCTAGGGCATACCGAAGCGAGGTTAACGCTAGATTTAGACAAAGTATGGGGTTGGAACAGCACAACTGCTTATGTGGTTTATCACAGCGACCTTGGTAGCAAGTTTAATACGCACTATGTCGGTGGTTTTATAGGTGTCGATAATATCGAAGTGGGCACCAATACCGCGCAGTTTTATAAAGCTTGGCTGCAAAAAAACTTTTTAGATGACCATGTTTCAGCACTGGCTGGTCTTTACACGATTGATTCTGAGTTTTATGTGACTGAAACTTCTGGCTTATTTTTAGCGCCACCTTATGGAATGGCTAATGAGCTGGCACAAGCAGGCACAAATGGCCCACCAATTTTCCCTTTAGGGGCAATGGCAGTGCGCTTAAAGTTGGTATCCCCAAGTGAGAACTTTTATCTTCAAACAGCCATTACCGATGGCGTACCTGGTGATCCAGATCATCCGCATGGCACGCACATCAAGTTAGGTCGTGGCGATGGGACTTTATCTATTGTAGAGCTAGGTTATACGCCGCATGCAAAAGATGCAGCTCAAGATAATGATCAAGAGGCTGCAGAAACCTTTAACAAAACAGCGTTTGGATTTTGGCGTTATAGCGCGCAGTTTGATGCAATTGATGGCGCGCCAACTCGCGACCATAACCAAGGTGCATATGTTTTGGCTGAGCGTACTTTGTATTTAGAGCAGGGGCATCCTTCACAAGGTTTGGCAGGATTTGTGCGCTTCGGCTTGGCGAATGATGTAGTGAATCAAGTGGATTGGTCTGGCAGTATTGGCTTGCGATATCACGGTTTAATAGATGGTCGTGATGATGATATCGCTGGCTTAGCGGTGACTGTTAACCATGCAGGAAATCAATACAGGCTTGCAAATGCTTCCGAAAGACAAGAGACAGATGTAGAAGCTACCTATCGTATGCAGGCAACGCCATATTTTGCTGTGCAGCCCACGGTGCAGCTCATTGTAAATCCGGGTATGAATTTTACGATTAAAAATGCCTGGATTGTAGGGTCACGTTTCGAAATTGAATTTTAAAAAGCTCAATTTGGTAAACCAGCAATAAAGAGGTTTTTATTGCCCTTATCAGGTAAATGGAAAGTTGCTTAGCAAAGCATAATTTATGAAGTAATAAAACCGTACTCAGGAGTGGTGAAATGTCAAAAGTTACAAATCAACAAACGCAATCAATAATCTCTGGGTTATTGTCATTAAAATTAAAATCACAGCTTTTATTTTTAATAGGATTAATGGTAGTAGGTTTTGCTATCGCAGGTTTTATTGGCAATAGGGCATATAACAGGGTGCTAGTGAATGGCCCAGTTTATTCCGCAATCGTTAGTAATAAAGATCTTGTTGCCGATATATTGCCGCCCCCTGCTTATTTGCTTGAGTCTTGGCAGGTTGCTTTGGAAATGGTTGCCATTCAAGGTGAGCCACTTCAACCCTTAATTGAGAAAAGTGATCAGTTAGCAAAAGACTTTTCTACTCGTTCTAAATATTGGGCTGAGACTATTAAAGACCCAAAAATTTTAGAAGTATACAAAACACAATTAGAGCCAAGTGGCGAAGAATTCTTGCGAGTGCGTGACAGTGTTTATATTCCTGCCGTTCGTTCTGGCAACACTAAACTTATCGGGCCAGCATTACATCAATTAAAAGCTGCTTATGAAAAACATCGTCTAGCGGCTGATGTGCTTGCAACATTAGCTACAAATCAATCTAAAGAAATTGAATCTACAGTCAATTCAGAAGTATCTGGGGCTGCTAGAACAGTTTTATTCTTGGCTTTAATTGTGCTAGCGGTTGTCGTGGCTGGTATTTTTGTTGTGGTATCTAATACGATTCGTCAATTAGGTGGCGAAGCAAAAGATGCTTTGAAAGCCGCACAGAATATTGCTGATGGCGACTTTAGTAAAACGCAATCTGGCGATACGCATAGCAATATGAGTGTGATTGGGGCACTCAATTTGGCTTCTGAAACACTCATACAAATAGATCAAGAAATGGCGCGCATGGAGAGTGAGCATACCAAAGGAAACATCGATACGAATATTGATGTTGAGAAATTTAAAGGTGCTTATCGTGAAATGGCGATAGGAATTAACCGCATGGTGGCTACCCATATCAACGTGATGAAAAAATCAACGGCATGTATTGTGGAGATGGATAAAGGCAACTTTGAAGCTGAACTAGAAAAATTTCCTGGTCAATTCTCACTTGTGAACAACGGTGTTGAAGGGCTTCGCTACAACATAAAAACGTTGATATCAGATTTAACTAATATGGCATCTCAACATCAAAATGGTAACACCAGTGTGGTGCTAGAAGCAGATAAATTTGCAGGCGACTACAAGTTGGTAGCTATTAAGCTCAATCAAATGGTAGGCGAATATCTTGATGAAAACAAAATAGTGATGGATTGTGTGGCCGAATACGGTTCAGGTAACTTCTCTGCCACTATTAAAGAATACCCAGGTGAAAAAGCCTTTATTAACAAAAGTATGAAACGCATCAGCGGCAACTTAAAAGGCTTGATTGATTCTGTGAACTGGGTGAGTGGCGAGCACGAAAAAGGCGCCATTGATATGAGATTGCGCGACGATATGTTTAAAGGTGATTTCAGCACGCTTGCAAAAAGCGTGAATAAGATGGTTGAAGGCCTAGTGGACATGAATGAAAAAGCTATGTCTGTTGTAAAAGCCTTCGGCGAAGGTAATTTTGATGCGCCTCTAGAGCAGTTCCCAGGTAAAAAAGCAGAGATTAACAATACCATTGAGCAAGTGCGTGGCAATTTAAAAGCACTTAATTCGGATGCTCAAATGCTTGCCAGTGCTGCCCACGATGGCCGCGTAACAGTGCGTGCTGATGCTAATAAACACCAAGGTGATTACCGCAAAATTGTTGAAGGTATGAACGAAACCTTAGACATGATTGTTGCGCCAATAAGCACCGTAAAATCTGCTGCAGAGGCGATTAATACTGCCGCTAAAGAAATTGCACAAGGCAATTCTGATTTAAGCCGCCGTACAGAAGATCAAGCCGCT
>JANYCB010000104.1 GCA_025360485.1 Methylotenera sp.
GGCGCGGTTATTCTACAAGCCTCCAGCGAGCAGGGGGTGATTTCCACACATCTACATGCGGATGGAAATTTTGAGAAAATGCTGCACGTACCTCGCAAAACGGAAGGGTACGACACCGTACATATGGAAGGTAACGCCGTATTTAAAATGGCGGTGAATACCTTGGATAAAATTGTCGATGAGACACTCGCTGCCAACAACATGCAAAAGAGCGATATCGATTGGCTGGTGCCGCATCAAGCCAATATCCGTATTTTGCAAGCTACCGCTAAAAAGCTTGATATGCCAATGGATAAGGTCGTGGTGACGGTCGATAAACATGGCAATACTTCAGCCGCCTCAATTCCATTGGCTTTGGACGTCGCTGTGCGCGATGGCCGTATTAAACGTGGCGACGTGATCCTAATGGAAGCCTTTGGCGGCGGCTTTACTTGGGGCTCGGCGCTGATTAAATACTAAGCATTCTGTCTTAATTACGTTTTAAAAATATATATGAATAAATTAGCTTTTTTCTTCCCAGGTCAAGGTTCGCAATCAGTTGGCATGATGGCCGGCTTTGGTAATAATCCTGTTATTAAACAAACATTTGTTGAGGCTTCAGACATTTTAGACGTGGATTTTTGGGCGATGGCAACCGAACCCAATGAGTTATTGAACCAAACACAACATACACAACCGCTCATGCTCACTGCGGGCATTGCCACGTATCGTGCATACTTAAAAGCAGGCGGTCTGCAAGCCAATACCCATACGGGTCACAGCCTAGGTGAATATAGTGCTTTAGTGGCCTCAAATGCGCTAAGTTTTGCTGATGCACTGCCGCTGGTGAAATTTCGCGCCGAAGCCATGCAATCCGCCGTGCCAGAAGGTGTGGGCGCGATGGCAGCGATACTAGGTTTAGAAGACGACATTGTGCGTGCAGTATGTGCAGAAGCGGCTCAAGGCGAGGTGTGCGAAGCGGTGAATTTTAATTCGCCCGGGCAAGTGGTGATTGCGGGCAACAAAGCGGCAGTTGAGCGCGGCATGGAGCTCGCTAAAGCTAAAGGTGCAAAACGCGCTTTGCCGCTCCCAGTCAGCGTTCCATCGCATTGTGCCTTAATGAAACCCGCCGCAGAAAAGCTGGCTGAATACCTAAAAAATGTGACGATCAATACGCCAAAAATTCCTGTCATACACAATGCGGATGTGGTCAGTTACAATGAAAGTGTCCAAATAAAAGATGCACTGGTGCGACAGCTTTACTCACCCGTGCGTTGGGTGGAAACGGTACAGGCAATTTATGCACAAGGCGTCTGCAATAGCGCAGAATGCGGCCCAGGTAAAGTGTTGGCTGGGCTTACCAAAAGAATTGTAGCAGAATTACCATGCACCGCATTCACCAGCGATGAAGCAGTATTGCAATTTATAAATAATTAATAACTAATTTAAATCAAATAGTTAAGAGGTTTATTTAATGTCAAATATCTTAAATTGCCAAGTGGCTTTAGTGACAGGTGCAAGTCGCGGAATTGGTGCGGCAATCGCGCAGGAGTTAGGCAAGCAAGGCGCTACCGTTATCGGAACTGCCACCAGCACAGGTGGTGCCGAGAATATCAATGCCTCGTTTAAAGCGGCTGGCATTAAAGGCATTGGAATGGCGCTTGATGTGAATGATGCGGCCCAAATTTCCGCAGTTTTAGCTGAAATTGTCAGTAAATACGGTGATGTTTCTATACTCGTCAATAACGCAGGTATCACTAAAGATACCTTGTTAATGCGCATGGGTGAGGATGATTGGGATGCAGTCCTATCGACAAATTTGAAATCAGTTTTTCGCATGAGCCAAGCCGTCCTGAGACCCATGATGAAAGCACGCACTGGCCGTATTATCAGCATTTCTAGCGTGGTAGGGCACATGGGTAATGCAGGTCAGACCAATTATGCCGCGGCAAAAGCGGGTATGGCGGGCTTTACAAAATCGCTTGCCGCCGAAGTGGGCAGCCGCAATATTACCGTGAACTGTGTTGCACCAGGTTTCATTGATACCGATATGACTGCCGATTTGCCAGAAGCGGTTAAAACGAAAATGTTAGAACATGTGCCGCTTGGGCGCTTGGGTAATGTGAATGAAATTGCCGCAACCGTGGCTTTTTTGGCGTCTCCTAGTGCAGCGTATATTACAGGCGAGACCATTCATGTAAATGGCGGTATGTACTCCGCATAAAGTATTCGGTAAAGTGAATTGTTTTTGTAATAAGTATTTTTTGTGTTTTGGCAGAGTTTTGTTAGAATACGCACTTAGCTTGACTGTACTGATATACAAGTCGCTAATTTTCAATCAAAGGGGTAAATAGATGTCTGACATCGAACAACGCGTTAAAAAAATTGTTGCTGAACAATTAGGTGCAAATGAAGCGGACGTTAAAAACGCATCATCATTTGTAGATGATTTAGGTGCTGACTCACTCGATACAGTTGAGCTGGTAATGGCGCTGGAAGAAGAGTTTGACTGTGAAATTCCTGATGAAGAAGCAGAGAAAATCACCACAGTCCAATTAGCGATTGATTACATCAATACTCACCTCAAATAAATTCAAAACCCTTACATTAATCGGCCCTCAAAAGAGGGCTGATTTTTCATGTAATATTAAAAACATATATGTCAAAACGTAGAGTTGTTATTACAGGCTTGGGCGTGGTTTCCCCAGTGGGAATCGGCACGTCGAATGCTTGGGAAACCTTGCTTAAAGGCCAGTCTGGCATTACACGCATCACTAAATTTGACCCGACCAATTTCAATTCACAAATTGCTGGTGAGGTGAAGAATTTTAATGTCGAAGATTATTTGTCTGCCAAAGATGCACGCCGTATGGATACTTTTATTCAATACGGCTTAGTGGCTGGTATTGAAGCGTTTAAAGATTCTGGCATTGAAGTCACCGAGCAAAACGCCGAACGTATCGGCGTTTCTATAGGTTCGGGAATCGGTGGTTTAGGTTTAATCGAATCGACCAATGACAATTACGATGAGGGTGGTCCACGCAAAATTTCACCATTCTTCATCCCCGGTACCATCATTAACATGATTTCGGGCAATTTGAGCATTATGTTCGGTCTAAAAGGCCCTAATGTGGCGATTGTAACGGCTTGCACGACAGGTACGCATAGCATTGGCGATGCAGCACGCATGATTGAATATGGCGATGCAGATGTGATGGTGGCAGGCGGTGCCGAAGCAGCGATTACCGAGCTTTCAGTCGGTGGTTTTGCATCAGCGCGCGCGTTATCAAATCGCAATGACGACCCAGCAACTGCCAGCCGGCCTTGGGATAAGGACAGGGATGGCTTTGTGATAGGCGAGGGCGCAGGCGTGATGGTGTTGGAAGAATATCAGCATGCCAAAGCACGCGGTGCGCGTGTTTATGCTGAACTGGTAGGTTACGGCATGAGTGCGGATGCCTACCACATGACCGCGCCAAATATGGACGGCCCGCGCAGATCAATGGTAAATGCGCTCAAAAACGCTGCCATTAATCCAGGCCAAGTACAATTTATGAACGCGCACGGAACGTCTACGCCTTTAGGCGATGCGAATGAAACTAACGCGATTAAAGCGACTTTTGGCGATGACGCATACAAACTAGTGGTTAACTCGACAAAATCGATGACAGGGCACTTGCTAGGCGGCGCAGGCGGCTTAGAATCAGTGTTTACTGTGCTTTCTATTTACAATCAAGTTTCACCGCCAACCATTAACATTTTCAACCAAGATCCAGAATGTGATTTAGATTACTGCGCCAATACTGCGCGTGATTTGAAAATTACTTACGCGTTAAAAAATAACTTCGGTTTTGGCGGAACTAATGGGAGTCTAGTTTTCAAGAAAGTTTAATTTTTTAAATTCTCAAAAAAGTCTGCAAATTTGACGTTTGCAGGCTTTTTTATTCGGTTTGTGTGTGGTTTAATTGCAGCTCATGTCACACATTCAAACATATTTAATTAATGGCAGTTTCGATCAAACTATTTCGCCATTTGACCGCGGTTTTGCATATGGTGACGGCGTTTTTCGCACCTTGGTAATGCGTGATGGTTTGCCTGAAAACTGGCCGCAGCACTATCAAAAACTGGTTGCTGATTGTGCGGCAATCAATATTGTCTGTCCAAGTGCCGAGCTCTTAATGAGCGATTTACAGCAATTATTTTTACCAGACGGCTTACCTGAAGACCAACTGGTTGTAGCCAAAATAGTCGTGACGCGTGGTGAGGGCAATCGTGGCTATACACCGCCCCCAATCACAGCACCAATGCGGGTGGTTACCAAATCCCCCATGCCGCAATATCCAGATGAAAGATTTGTAAAAGGCGTTCATTTGCACGTTTGCGAAATACGCTTAGCGTTGCAAACCAAGTTGGCTGGCGTTAAGCACTTAAATCGCTTGGAAAACGTGCTAGCGCGCATGGAATGGAACAACCCGTCCATTGCCGATGGCTTAATGTTAGATAGCGAAGGTAATGTGATTGAATGCACAGCGGCCAATATTTTCGCGCGTTTTGGCGATACGTTGATGACACCGAGCTTGCATCAATGCGGTGTTGCGGGCATCACACGACAACATATCATCGATATTGCTCACACCATTCCGTTAAAAATTACTATTGAACTGTTTGATTTAAAAAAACTATTTGCAGCGGATGAAGTCATTATCTGCAATAGTTTATACGGTGCTTGGCAAGTGAAAACCATACAAGAAAAAACATGGCCGAAAGGCAAGCTCGCAGCCAATATACGCGCGGCTCTTAAGGCATGATGCGACTCACCAAATTAGTGGTTTGGTTAAGCTTATTCGTCGCTTTAGGCTTCGGCGTATGGCTTTACAATTACGCTAAATCACCGCTTCATTTAACACCAGAAGCGCAAGAAATTACGATAAAACCAAAAAGCACTCTCAAGAGCATTGCCGAACAATTGGTTGAACAGCACGTCATCACACAAGCATGGCCTTTTGTGGCGCTAGGTCGCGTGTTGCATAAAGAGCCTTATCTACAGGCAGGTGAATACACGCTCAACAAAAATATTACGCCTTATCAATTGCTACTTTCGCTCAATCATGGCAAAGCCACGCAAGGCAGCATGACTTTTATTGAGGGCAAAACTTTTAAACAAATGCGCGATAAACTGATCAAAAATGATGCAGTTAAGAGCACTATTCAAGATTTGTCCGATGCGGAAGTGATGCACCTAGTGGGTGATGGTGAGCCGCATGCAGAAGGTTTGTTCTTTCCAGATACGTTTTATTTTGACCGCAACACGGCCGATATTGTGCTGCTGAAACGCAGTTACGAAAGTATGAAAACAAAATTAGCTGCGGCTTGGGCGAATCGTGCGCCAAACTTGCCTTATAAGGACAGCTACCAAGCCTTGATTATGGCTTCAATCGTCGAAAAGGAAACGGGGAAAGCCTCTGAGCGCCCAACCATTGCCGGCGTTTTCTTAAATCGTTTGCGCATCGGTATGCGATTACAAACTGACCCAACAGTAATTTATGGCATGGGCGATAAGTATGACGGCAATATTCGCAAAAAGGATTTAGAAACCGATACGATTTATAATACCTATACGCGCAATGGTCTGCCACCCACGCCAATCGCCATGCCTGGCTTGGCTTCTATCGAGGCCGCACTGCATCCAGAAAAAACAAAAGCCCTTTATTTTGTGGGTAAGGGCGATGGCAGTCATGAGTTTACTAATTCACTGGTGGAACATAATCGTGCTGTGGCAAAATATCAGCTAAAACAAAGCACCAAAAAAATGAGCAAAAAATAATGCAAAAATCAGAAAAAAGAGGAAAATTTATTACGCTAGAAGGTATGGATGGCGCAGGAAAAAGTACACATATCCCTAATATAATAGCCGCCCTTAAAACACGCGGCGTTGAAGTGGTTTCAACGCGTGAGCCAGGCGGGACAAGGCTTGGAGAGCAGTTAAGAACTTTGTTATTACACGATACTATGCATCCTGAAACCGAAACTTTACTCATGTTCGCTGCGCGCCGTGAGCACATTGCCAACGTAATTGAGCCTGCTTTAAAACGTGGCGCCTACGTGCTTTCGGATAGATTTACTGATGCGACTTATGCTTACCAGTGTGGCGCCAAAGGCGTATCCAGTAATAAAATTAAGCAACTCGAGAAATGGGTGCAGGGCCGTTTACAGCCTGATTTAACGCTACTTTTTGACGTGCCTGTTGAAATTAGCATGACTAGACTTAGCACTGCACGCGAACCCGATAAATTTGAACGTGAAGATGCAAAGTTTTTCGAAAAATTGCGCCAAGCTTATTTAACACGCGCAAAAGAAAACCCAAAACGTTTTCGTGTGATTGATGCGAATCAAGCGTTAGATAAAGTTAAAGTATTAGTTGAAAATATTATTTCAACCATATGATTATTAAAATAATTTAACAATGTATCCTTGGCAAAAACAACAATGGCAGCAAATAATGCAACGTAGCAATTTGCCACATGCGCTGCTCTTGCGCGGCCAGGCAGGCATAGGGAAACATGATTTTGCGGTTGAACTATCACAAACTCTCTTATGTAGTCAGCCAGACGAACAACAGGTGGCTTGCGGCAAATGCCCAAGCTGCGTTTGGTTTGCAGAAGGCGGTCACCCAGATTTTCGCTTCATTAGCCCAGAAGATGCTGAAAATGCAGAGGACGCGCCTAAGAAAAAAACCACCAAGAAAAGCCAAATTTCAGTCACACAAATTCGTCAACTGATTGATTATTTGAGCCTTTCCAGTCACCAAGTAAACTCGCGACGGGTGATTTTGATTTCACCTGCAGAAACGCTCAACTTGGCTTCTGCCAATGCCTTGCTTAAAATGTTAGAGGAGCCGCCTGCCAATACGCTGTTTATTTTGGTTAGCAGTCAGCCACAACGTTTATTGGCCACCATCATCAGCCGTTGCCAGGCCATTGATATGCCGCTACCAGTTAAAGTAGACGCGATTACCTGGCTTAACTCGCAGGGCATTAATGATGCTGAAAATGCGCTGTATTACGCAGGAGGTGCGCCATTGCTAGCGCTGCAGATGGCCGAGGATGGGGGCGTTAATACAAGTCTGATTAAAAATTTAACTTTAGGCGCCAAACTCGATGCGTTTACTTGCGCGCCGTTATTCTTGAGCATTGGTATGGAACGCGCTATAGAGGCGTTACAAAAATGGGTGTTTGATTTAACTTCTTATAAGCTTGCACGAAATTGTCATTACCATGCGTCATACCTTGTTGCTTTGCAATCATTGAGTAAAAGCGTAAACTTGAAGGCTATATTAAGTTTTCAAGAAAAACTCATTGACGCAAAAAGAACTGCTAATCACCCGCTAAGTAATGAATTGCAGCTTGAAAATATATTGCTACAATATACGCAATTATTTAAGCCTGTAATTGTCAGACCCTAACAAGAAAAGAGTTGTTAACTGAACATGGAAGCCAATACCGACCAATTTAAAGATACTAGCAACAAGCCTGGCGTGCTTTCGTTAGCGATTAAAGAAAAGTCAGCCTTATACGCGGCCTATATGCCGTATGTAAAAGGTGGTGGCTTGTTTATCCCTACCAATAAAGGCTTTAAAATTGGTGAAGAAGTTTTTATGTTGCTGAGCTTGGTGGACGATCCCCTGAAGCATAAGGTAGTTGGAAAAGTCATATGGATTACCCCTGTCGCGCAAGCCAATCGTCCCCAAGGTATTGGTGTGCAATTTAGCGAAAAGGATGGTGGCATTGAAGTGAAAAATAAAATCGAAGCACTTTTAGGCGGCGCACTAAAAGCCAATCGTCCAACCCATACCATGTAGCATGCTAGTCGATTCGCATTGCCATCTTAATTTTCCTGAATTTACCGAAAATATTCATGCTGTTAGACAACTCATGCACGATTCGCAAGTGGGTCATGCGCTGTGCGTTTCGGTCACACTAGATAAATTTCCTGAAGTATTAAAATTAGCAGAAAGTTTCGATAATTTTTACGCTTCTGTAGGTGTGCATCCAGATTATGAAGATATCGAAGAACCTAGTGTGGAAGCTCTATTCCAGCTCTCTCAGCATCCTAAAGTAGTAGCGATTGGTGAAACTGGGCTGGATTATTTTCGCCTCACAGGCAACCTAGAATGGCAACGCGAACGTTTTCGCACACACATTCGCGCCGCTATCTTAGCTAATAAGCCTCTCATCATTCACACCAGAAGCGCCGCGGATGACACTTTACGCATTATGCAGGAAGAGGGCGCAAATAAAGTAGGCGGGGTGATGCACTGTTTTACCGAAAGCCTTGAAGTGGCTCAAGCAGCCATTGCCATGGGTTTTTATATCTCATTTTCTGGCATTGTGACCTTTAAAAATGCCACGCAATTAAAAGAAGTCGCACAAGCAATCCCCTTAGATAAAATGTTGGTGGAAACCGATTCGCCTTACCTTGCTCCGGTACCATTTCGCGGCAAAACCAATCAACCTGCCTATGTAAAATATGTAGCGCAAGAAATCGCCAATTTACGCGGGATTAGTCTAAATAATGTGATGCAAGCTACTACGCATAATTTTTTTACGCTATTTAAACACGCCAAGGTAGTGAGTTAAGCATGCAACTCACCATGCTAGGTGTCGGTTCCAGCGCAGGCACGCCAATGGTGGGTTGTAGCTGCGCCACCTGCAACTCGGATAACCCCCGCAACAAGCGTACGCGCTGCTCCAGCTTAATTACGTTAGATACTGGTGAAAATATACTGATTGATACTGGACCAGACTTGCGCGACCAGTCATTAAGAGAGGATATAAAGCGCGTCGATGCCGTGCTTTATACGCACACGCACGCTGATCATTTACATGGCATTGATGATTTGCGTGCATTTTGCCAGATACAACGCCAGCAAATCCCACTTTACGCAAAAGAAGATGCGGTTGAACATATTAGGCAAAAATTCGGTTATGTGTTGCGTGAGCCTAGTGGTGATTATTGGGATTTACCTGTGCTGCGCACAGAGACTATCCATGGGTCTTTTGAATTGTTTGGTACAAAAATCACGCCAATACCTGTGTTGCACGGAAGATGCCATATTTTGGGCTATCGCATTGGCAACTTGGCTTATATGACCGACGTTTCCGAGATTCCAGAATCTTCTTTAGCGCTTTTGCAAAATCTAGATGTGGTGCTGTTGGATTGTCTGCGCGAAATTTCGCATCCAACGCACATAAATATTGAACAAAGTTTGACCTACATTGGTCGTATTAAAGCTAAACAAAGTTATATGATTCATATGACACATGAATTAGAATACGCATCTTTAACGAATAAATTGCCGAAAGATGTTTTTGTAGGCTACGATGGCTTGAAATTACATATTAACTGATGTCTTAGTATTAACTCGGTCAACAAAACGCGTCACAAGTCGTTACATAAATAATGAATTTAAAAGGTTTTATATAAAATGACACAAATTACACTGAAAAAGATTTTAATTAGCGGTTTTGCATTTAGCTTACTAGCAGCCTCAAATGTTTTCGCAGCAGGAAAAACTTATACTGAAAATGAGTTTTTAGATGCCTTTAGTGGCAAAACCATGAAGGTGATTGCAGAAAAGTTGGGTGCACCTGCGAAAAAGGAACTTTCAGTCAAGCCAACTAATGCTAGCGCTATGATAGGTGGCAAGGATGTGGATGATGGCAAATCCAAAAAAGTGAAAGTAGAGATGTGGTATTACAAAAACATTGTTAAGTACGATCCGAAACATACCTACAAAGAAACTGAAGTTACATTTGTAAATGATCGCGTAATGAACATAGCATTCTTCAATAACAAGTAACTTACTTATTTGACCGTATAACATTAAAAAAGCCGTGCATAGTTGCTCGGCTTTTTTATATCTGTTTATTGTATTTTACTTCGTATAATGTATAACAAAGCAAATAACCACGCGGCTTTCAGCCCGATTTCCACTTCAAAAGCACTCTTGCAAGTGATTTCCATAAAATCGCCCAACATTTAAAACTTACCACAATCAGGCTGGAAGTTAATACCAGCCTCACTTCTAGGGGTGTTAACCCGTATTTTTAACAACATCTCCTTTTTATAAACTATCATGCATTTTCAAAAGCGCAAATACTCTCAGTTCGGAGAGTAAAACCTGCCGTTTTCACGCGGCTTTTTTCCTGTAGACCAGCGGCTTCACAAACCATCACGGTATGACCTGGCGAA
>JANYCB010000012.1 GCA_025360485.1 Methylotenera sp.
CCTTACGCCTTTGCACGAGATGCTTATCTTCAGCGCCGCGCAAGCTTAATTCGTGATGGCGGAGCAAAACCCGCGGATGATGGCTTTGAACCTGCGGATGAAGATAAACCTGCACCCACCAAATAAGTTAAGTTTCAACCATAAAAAAAGCCTCGACTAGAGGCTTTTTTATTGCCAGCGAGCAGTTACTTGCCCGCTGCTACCGTCATGCGCTCAATCAATATAGAGCCAGTTTGCTTTGAACTTTGCTTAATCACGTCATTACCGACGGCAACAACCTGCGTCAACATGTCTTTCATATTACCTGCAATGGTGATTTCTTCTACTGGGTAAGCAATCAGACCATTCTCCACCCAAAACCCTGCTGCACCGCGCGAATAATCTCCCGTGACCATATTTAAACCTTGTCCCAATACTTCCGTCACCAACAAACCTGACCCCATGAGTTTTAACAAATCCGCAAAACTGTGGTTGGTATCTTTCACAATCAAATTATGGCTACCACCCGCATTGCCTGTAGTTTGCAAGCCCAATTTACGGGCTGAATAACTGGACAACACATAGCCTTGCAACACGCCATTTTCGACCAGTCTACGCGATTTTGTGGCTACGCCTTCACTATCAAATGGGCTGCTGGCAATGCCTTTTTTTAGATGCGGAAGTTCTTCAATATTTAAAAGCGGCGAGGCAATTTGTTTGCCTAGGCTATCGAGCAAAAAAGAGGATTTACGATACAAACTGCTGCCCGAAATCGCACCTATAAGTGATGAAATTAAACCACTTGCTAAGGTTGCATCAAACAACACAGGATAATTACCAGTTTGAATCGGCTTAGCACCAAGCCTACGAATGGTGCGCTCACCTGCTAACTTGCCTACAAACTCGGCCGAGTCCATATCGCGCATATCGCGCGCATTGGTGTACCAGTAATCGCGCTGCATGCTGTCATTTTCTTCTGCAATGACTGAGCAGCTAATGCTATGCCGCGTACTGGCGTAGCCACCCACAAAGCCGTGGCTATTAGCATAAGCAAATACGCCTTCGCTGGTAGAGATGCCAGCGCCTTCTGAATTTGTAATCCGCGCTTTATCCACGTCAAAAGCAGCCGCTTCACAACGTTTAGCCAACTTAATCGCTTCATCCACGCCGATATTCCAAGGATGATATAAATCACAATCAGGAATTTCAACTGCCATTAAGGCTGCATCGGCCAAACCGCAGAATTCATCCTTTGCGGTGTATTTGGCGATGTTACAAGCCGCTTCTACCGTATCTTTTAGCGCTTGTGGGCTTAAGTCCGACGTGCTGGCATGGCCTTTTTGCTGGCCAAAATACACGGTAACCGAAACACCTTTGTCGCGGTTATATTCAATATTTTCTGCCTCGCCCATGCGCACTGATACATTCTGCCCAGTGCCATAGCTCACTTCGGTTTCGGCAGATGATGCACCCGCTTGTTTAGCTATTTTTAACACATCATGTGTAATTTGTTTTAAGGT
This sequence comes from Methylotenera sp., assembly GCA_025360485.1. Classification (GTDB taxonomy): domain Bacteria; phylum Pseudomonadota; class Gammaproteobacteria; order Burkholderiales; family Methylophilaceae; genus Methylotenera_A. Next base: position 1,500 of record JANYCB010000012.1, read on the forward strand.
ATTTAAATCCATTTTGCCAGCTTATCCATTCACTTCGCTTTCAATACGCTTAAGCGAAAACACTAAAACTGCTATCATACCGTAGCAAACATCAAAGCCACTAGAAACCAATACAACCCGTGACAGAAAAAAACTACTCCATCGACCCTGAAGTCGAAGTGCCCATTAGCAAAACCAAGCTAAAAGCTGAGGCTGACGCCGCACAAATTATCGGTAAAAAGTTAATCGATTTGTCTAAAGATAAATTAATCAAACTGAATTTGCCTGAAGCTTTATTCGAAGCGGTGATTGAGGCCAAACGCCTCACCGCGAATGGCGCAGTGCGCCGTCAACTGCAGTATATAGGCCGCCTGATGCGCGATGTTGATAGCGCGCCAATTACTGAACAACTGCAAGCCTGGGAAGGCAAAAACGTGCAAGAAAATGCGCGCTTTCACGGCATGGAACGTTGGCGCACACGCTTGATTGCTGAACCCAATGTACTGCCGGAGTTTTTGGCGATTTACCCGCAAGCGGAAATTCAGCAAATCCGTACTTTGATTCGCAACGCGCAAAAAGAAGCAGTCGCTAATAAGCCGCCTAAAAGCAGCCGCGAGTTATTTAAGCTGCTTCGTGAAATAATTGAAAAACAGTGACAGTGCTGGCGAAGACGCAATAGAGTTAGACGAATAAAATAGAAAATATGGAACATTCGCCCGCCATTTTACACGCTAAAGAACTGCTGTTTTTACTAGGCATTATCCTAGGGAGTGGTATGTTCACAGGCTTTATTGCACGCCTTTTGAAAGTGCCAGATGTTGTGCTATTTTTACTTGCGGGCATGTTGCTGGGTGGTGCTGGGCTTGGTGTTATCGATGTTAAAGTAGATTCCACGCTCAACCAATTATTGCTTATTTTCGGTTCTTGTTATATTTTATTTGATGGTGGCGCCAGCGTGCGTTTAAGCGTGCTTAAAAACGTGTGGCCAACTTTGCTCATCATTGCTACCGTCGGCGTACTGATTAGCGCCTTTGTGACTGCCTACGCCGCACAATATTTACTAGGTCTGCCGTTTATTTTTGCGCTATTGCTGGGCGCAGTCATCGCCTCCACAGACCCGGCAACACTAGTACCTATTTTCAAACAAGTGAAAATCCGCGCCAAAGTCGCGCAAACGGTCATGAGTGAATCCGCCTTTAACGATGCCATGGGCGCTATTTTGACCTTTGCCGTGTTAGGCTTGGCAGTGTCTGGGAGCGATTTTTCAGTAGCCAACAGTTTGTTTGACTTGCTCAAGCAATCCATCCTGGGCATTTTAGGTGGCGCAGTTTTAGGTTATTTGGCCGCACTATTTATTGCACATGAGAAATACAGTTTTTTGGCGGAATACGCACCCGTCGTCACTATTATGTCTGTCGCAGCGGCTTATTTAAGTATTGATAACTTGCACGCCAGTGGCTTTATGGCGGTGTTTGTATTTGGGTTAATGTTGGGCAACAAAGATATTTTCGGCTTTAAAATGGAACAGCATGAAGAGGCTAGGCTGGAAGACTTCATTCTCACCACATCGCTCATTATGCGCATTTTTATTTTCGTGCTGCTGGGCTCCCAAGTCAATTTTGCGCTACTTCAGCAATATTTTTGGCCTGCATTTGGAGTTGTTCTAGTGTTTATGTTCATTGGTCGGCCACTGGTCGTGTTTACATGCGCTTTGCCTGATAGGCGCGCCAAATGGACATTGCAGGAACTCTTATTTATGTGCTGGGCACGTGAAACTGGCGTGATACCTGGTGCGCTTGCCGGCATGTTGGTCGGTTTGAAAGTGCCACATAGTGATGTGATTGCCTCTGTGACATTTTTGGCTATTCTCATCACTATCTTGCTACAAGCCACCACCACGCGCTGGTTGGCGGCTAAGCTAGACTTGCTGGAAAATTAGTTTCTACTATTAATTTGTGCGGTGGTAATCGCTTTATCGCCACCACGCGCATATTCAATTGCAACCTTTTGCCCTTGAAATTTTCGTACCACATCAGAAAGCTCTTCAGGTTTATTCAATTCAATATTGGCAATTTTAGTCAATACATCTCCACGCACTAAGCCAGCCTTTGCTGCGGGCGAATCTTTAATCACCGCCAATATTGTTAATCCTTTGTTTTCGCCCACTTGTTCAGCATCGTCTTGGTGTTTTTGTACCAACTTAATAATGTGCACGCCCAGTAAAGGTGTCGGTAATTTCGCCCAATAACTCGCAAAATAATTATATTCTGTTGTATCGGCCGCTATATCTTTGGCGTCTACTTCACCACCATTCTTTTTGGCAGACTCTTTAATCAATTGGATTTTAGAAGCGGCAGTTTTAGCCGAACCGTATTTGGTGTAAACCAGCACAGTATCTGCCTTAATCGCTTTAGCATGCTGCAACGCTAGTTCTGGCGCCACATCGCTCGCCGCAAAGCCGCTACTGCCCATCATGTCGTAACCATTTTCTAGCATGCTGATATTGTCTTCATCTTTGTGATTGCTCACATACATTTTGGTATCTGGATTCGCTTGTTGCGATACTAAATTACTGGTATTTTGCGCTTTATAATTTTTTTCATAAGGATTTACTTCCGCCGCAAACAACTTGCTTGCCATAAATAGGATGCCCATGGCCAATAAACTAATCAGCATCACTTTGACCTGACTGGTTTTTTTATCTGTCAGCACAGCAGTTTTGGCGGCCGATGTTGCACCCTTAAAAGAATTGCTTATTTTCTGCATCAAAAAGTCCTTTATAATTAGCCATCATAGAAACACATTAACTACGACACACAAATGACAAAAGAATTCATTAAAATTGGTTTAGTTTCTATCAGCGATCGTGCAAGCAAGGGAGTGTACGAAGACAAAGGCATCCCGAGCTTGCAAGAATGGCTTAACAATGTGCTAATCACGCCATTTACACTCGAAACGCGCTTAATTGCCGACGAGCAAGATGATATTGAAGCAACACTGAAAGATTTGGTGGATTATCAAGGGTGCCAATTAATTCTCACCACTGGCGGCACAGGGCCTGCGGTAAGAGACGTTACGCCAGAAGCGACACTAGCTGTGGGTGAAAAAGAAATGCCAGGTTTTGGCGAGCAAATGCGTCAAATTAGCCTCAATTTTGTGCCCACTGCCATTTTGTCGCGCCAAGTTGCAGTGATTCGCAAACAATGTTTAATTATCAACCTGCCTGGACAACCCAAAGCCATTGCCCAGACGCTAGAAGGCTTAAAAGACGTCGCTGGCAAGCAGATTGTGCACGGCATATTTGCCGCTGTACCTTATTGTTTGGATCTCATCGGAGCGCCTTACATTGAAACCAATGAGGCGATCGTTAAAGCATTTAGACCAAAAAAATAATGTCTTCAGAATTTGATTTAATTCACAAATATTTCACCCGCTCTACGCGCCACACCAACCTGGGCATAGGCGATGATGCAGCTTTGATTTCCGTTGTGAATGGTATGGAGCTAGTTATTTCAACCGATATGTCAGTAGTAGGCACTCACTTTTTTGCAGATGCAAAAGCCTATAACATTGGCTGGAAGTCGCTTGCAGTCAATATTTCCGACATGGCGGCAATGGGAGCGCAAGCAAAATGGGCGACGCTGGCACTTGCTTTACCAGAGGTGAATGCGCCTTGGTTGTCGGAATTTTCAGAAGGATTTTTTGCTTGTGCAAATGAGTTTGGAATAGACTTAATCGGTGGAGACACCACCAAAGGCTCACTTAACATTAGCGTGACTATAATGGGAGAAGTACCTACTGGCGCAGCGCTTAAACGCAGCGGCGCTCAAGCAGGGGATGATATTTGGGTTTCAGGTCAATTTGGTAATGCTGCTTTAGGTTTAGCGTACTTGCATGGCAAGTTAACGCTAAAAAATGAATTGGGCATCTGTTTAAAAGCACTAAATACACCTACGCCACGAGCCGCTCTGGGATTGGCTCTCAGAGGCATTGCTACAAGCTGTATTGATGTTTCGGATGGCTTGTTAGCCGATTTAGGACATGTTTTAAAAGCCTCAAATTTGGGCGCGATGATTGATATAGAAAAAATACCTTGTATTGAATTCTTAAAAAATAGTTTAGATAATCCACAATTTCAGACATTTATTTTGGCAGGTGGTGATGATTATGAATTATGCTTTACTGCGCCAGCAAGTGAGCGTGAAGCTATTAATAAGTTAAGCACCCAATTAAACTTACCAATTTCGCTAATTGGCAATACCCGCATGGATATTGGGCTGCAGGCTAATTATAAAAACAATAAAATTACCCTTTTGAGGCAAGGTTTTGACCATTTTGGCTAACCCAACTATAAAATTTTTACTTGCTCACCCTGCCCATTTTTTCGGCCTAGGTTTTGGCAGCGGACTTGCTCCTAAAGCACCTGGTACATTCGGCACACTGGTCGGTTTTCCGTTATTTTGGCTAATTTCTAATTATTCATTTGGTGTGCAGCTTATTATTATCGCAACACTGTTTTTAGTGGGTATTTATTTTTGCGATGTGACTGGCAAAGCCTTGGGTGTAGCTGATCACGGCGGCATTGTGTGGGATGAAATTGTCGCGATGATGTTGGTTTTAACTGTTACGCCACCGTATTGGTTATCTTGGGTTGTCGCTTTTTTGTTGTTCCGATTGTTTGATATTTGGAAACCTTTTCCTATTAAACAATTTGATGCGAAACTCAAAAATGGTTTCGGCGTGATGTTTGATGATTTACTCGCGGCAATTTACGCAATTATTAGCTTGAAATTAATCTTATGGATAATCACAGCATTCTTGCTGCTGAACCTAGCGCAGTATTAGCAACAACTTTAGGCTTAGCGTTAAAAGCGCAGGGCTTGATGCTTGCCTTAGCAGAATCTTGCACTGGCGGCATGGTTGCACAAGCGGTTACCAGCATAGCGGGTAGCTCAGCTTGGTTTGATCGCGGATTTGTGACTTATAGCAATACTGCAAAAATTGAAACGCTTGGCGTCTCTCTCCAAACATTAGACAAATACGGTGCCGTGAGTGAAGAGGTTGCCGCTGAAATGGCACTGGGCGCGCTAAAAAATAGCCATGCGCAAATTGCGGCAAGTATTACAGGCATTGCTGGACCTGATGGTGGTAGCGAAGCGAAACCTGTCGGTACTGTGTGTTTTGCTTGGTCAAGTTTTAATTTGCCTACTTCGACTATTACCAGATGCTTCGAAGGCAATCGAAACGAAATTCGCCAACAAGCCACCGCTTTTTTAATGCGGCAGCTTATTGAGCAATTAACCCTACTAAAAAACTAAAGCTTTACTTGCTTAGTGCCAATCACGGCGTTCATGACGGTCACCGTCATGATCCCAACCGCCGCGACCACGACCTTCGCGACCCCAACCGCCATGTTCTTCATGTTCCTCATGACCCCAGCCTCTGCGACCACCACGGAATCCGTCATCAAAATAGCCAAATGAAACTGCTGGTTCATAGTTGTAATAACGCGGCGCGGCACTATAGTAAACAACCGGCGGATTATAATAGGTGACTGGTGGCGCATAATAAACTGGCGGCGGATAGCCATAGCCACCAATATTCAAGCCAAAACTAAATGAATCTCGCGCTTGTGCGCTAGAAATACATGCTGCGCCTATTGTTAGCGCTAATACTGCTGAACGTAATATTTTCATATTCGCCTCCATCCAAAAAACTACACTCCCTGTGAACAAAACGCATTAACTTCATAATCGTTGACAAGGCAATTGAATGCTTGGTTCGTGTATTTTACCTACAAATACCTGCGCATCAAGCCCAGTTTCGCTTACGTTAAAACGCAAATTATGGAATAATTGCACGTTGAATTAGAAAGCCATTTAAAACCGTAACGAGAGATTTTTATACGAGGCGCACGGAACGCAGAAGCCAAGATAGTACGCAGTTGTACATCGAGGTTACGAGTACCGCGCAACAATGTAGATAAATCACGCAGTAGGTTTAAATAGTTTTCGTTAAGCCCCTAAAATTAAAGGTAAACACCATGGATGACAACAAAAGTAAAGCACTCGCCGCTGCGTTAGCGCAAATTGAAAAACAGTTTGGCAAAGGCTCTATCATGCGCATGGGCGATAGCGATATTGGCGAAGATATTCAGTCTGTTTCCACAGGCTCATTAGGGCTAGATATCGCGCTGGGCATTGGTGGCTTGCCTCGCGGGCGTGTGATTGAGATTTACGGCCCAGAGTCATCGGGCAAAACTACACTGACCTTATCTGTGATTGCAGAAATGCAAAAAGTTGGCGGCGTGGCAGCATTTATCGATGCGGAACATGCGCTAGACCCACAATACGCCGCAAAATTAGGCGTAAACGTGCCAGAACTGCTCATTTCACAACCTGATACAGGCGAACAAGCACTTGAAATCGTGGATATGCTGGTGCGTTCTGGCTCCGTAGATATTGTCGTGATTGACTCGGTGGCTGCACTTACCCCTCGTGCAGAAATTGAAGGCGAAATGGGCGACTCTCACATGGGTTTGCAAGCGCGTTTAATGTCTCAGGCTTTACGCAAACTCACTGGCAACATCAAACGCACGAATACGATGGTAATTTTTATTAACCAAATCCGCATGAAAATCGGCGTGATGTTTGGCAGCCCAGAAACCACTACTGGCGGCAACGCACTTAAGTTTTATGCCTCTGTGCGTTTAGATATTCGCCGCACTGGCGCGATTAAAAAAGGCGATGAAGTCATCGGCAGTGAGACAAGGGTTAAGGTCATTAAAAATAAAGTGGCGCCTCCGTTTAGACAAGCCGAATTTGAAATTGTGTATGGCGAAGGCATTTCTCGTTTAGGTGAAATTATTGAGCTGGGTTCTAACCTAAAATTTGTTGAAAAAGCCGGTGCTTGGTATGCCTACAATGGCGAAAAAATTGGCCAAGGCAAAGAAAACGCCAAAGAATATTTGCGTGAGCACCCGGAAATTGCTAAAGAAATTGAAGCCAAAATTCGCGCCAATGCTAAGCAGTTGTCTGAAGGCATGGTAGCGCCCCGTACTGAAGAAGATTAGTGCTGAGGACAATTAAGTATCAAATTTCAGCCTAAAAGCTTGCGCCAGCGCGCGCTAGAGTATCTTGGTAAGCGCGAATATTCTTATGTTGAATTAGGCCAAAAGCTAAAAACTTACGCCGAAGAAGACGATGATATTGCGGCAATTTTGGATGATTTTAAAAAACGCGGATGGCTTTCTGATGCGCGGTTTACCGAACAAATTGTGCATGCACGCTCGCATAAATTTGGTAGTGCCAAAATTGCCAATGAGCTGCGTGAAAAAGGCGTTTCGCAAGAATTAATTGAAACTGCTATTGAACAAGTAAAAGAAAATGAATTAGATAACGCAAAAGAAATTTGGCGTAAAAAATTTAAATCTATCCCCGCAAGTCGCGATGAGTGGGCGAGACAAGCAAGATTTTTGCAAAGCCGTGGTTTTGGTTTTGATGTGATTAAAAAAGTATTGAATACAAAAATAGATGACAATTAATTTAAGTAAAAATCCCAGCAGTAACGAAATCCGCCAAGCGTTTCTCGATTATTTTGCATCCAAAGGCCACGCCGTGGTTGCATCTTCATCGCTTGTGCCGCATGGCGACCCTACCCTACTGTTCACTAACGCGGGCATGAACCAATTTAAAGATGTGTTTTTAGGCTTTGATAAACGCCCTTACACCCGCGCAACCACTAGCCAAAAATGCGTACGCGCGGGTGGCAAACATAACGATTTAGAAAACGTTGGTTATACCGCGCGCCATCACACATTCTTCGAAATGCTCGGCAATTTCAGCTTTGGCGATTACTTCAAACAAGACGCGATTGCCTATGCATGGGAGCTTCTCACCGACGTTTTTAAACTGCCCAAAGACAAGCTTACCGTCACCGTATATGCAGATGATGATGAAGCTTACGACATTTGGCACAAAACGATTGGTATTCCTGCTGAACGCATTATCCGCATTGGCGATAACAAAGGCCCGCGTTACGCATCGGATAACTTCTGGATGATGGGCGACACAGGCCCGTGCGGCCCTTGTACCGAGATATTCTACGACCACGGCGACCATATTCCAGGCGGCCCGCCGGGCAGCCCAGATGAAGACGGCGACCGCTTTATCGAAATTTGGAACAACGTGTTCATGCAGTTCAACCGCGACGAAGCAGGTGTAATGCACCCTCTGCCTAAGCCCAGCGTGGATACTGGCATGGGACTAGAACGTATTGCCGCGGTATTGCAGCACGTGCATGCCAATTACGAAATTGATATTTTTACCACTTTAATCGCCGCCGCCGCCCGAGAAACTAAAACGACTGATTTAACCAGCCCAAGCCTGAAAGTGCTAGCTGACCATATTCGTGCTTGCTCGTTCCTCATCGCCGACGGCGTGATTCCGGGCAACGAAGGCCGCGGCTACGTGCTGCGCCGCATTATCCGCCGCGCGATTCGTCATGGTTACAAACTAGGCACACGCAAAGCCTTCTTCCACAACATGGTGGCCGATTTGGTGAAAGAAATGGGCGGCGCTTACCTCGAACTCAAAACCGAACAAAAACGCATCACCGAGACGCTAAAACAGGAAGAAGAGCGATTTTTTGAGACGATTGAAAATGGTATGACAATTTTGCTCAATGATATTTCAATTCCGACAGCTGAAGAACAAATCTTTTTTGGAAAAGAACATCCAATCAAAGTATTAAATGGGGAAACTGCTTTTAAACTTCATGATACATATGGATTCCCTCTAGACCTAACACAAGATGTATGCCGTGAACATGGGTTTTCTGTGGATGTTGACGGTTTCAACGCTGCTATGGCACGCCAAAAAGAACAAGCGCGCGCGGCGGGCAAATTCAAAATGGCAGCGAATTTGGAATACAGCGGCAGCAACACCGATTTTAAAGGTTATGAAACGCTAGAAGCAAACGCAAAAGTTATCGCGCTTTACAAAAATGGCACGCCTGTAAGCCGCATGGATGAAGGTGATCAGGGCATCGTTGTTTTGGATGCAACGCCGTTTTATGCGGAATCGGGCGGGCAAATCGGTGATAACGGCGTGCTGAAATCTGACAACGGCATTTTTGCAGTGGAAGATACACAGAAAATTCAAGCGGCAGTGTTTGGGCACCACGGCATTCTAAAAACCGGTACGCTTAACGTAGGCGACAGCGTGAAAGCCAATGTGGATATGGCTTCCAGAGCATCCACTATGCGCAACCACTCCGCTACGCACCTAATGCACAAGGCCTTGCGCGAGGTGTTGGGTACGCATGTGCAACAAAAAGGTTCGCTTGTGGATACCGAAAAAACCCGTTTTGACTTTGTGCATAACGTGCCGTTGAGTCGAGAGCAGATGTTTCATGTTGAGCGAATCGTCAATGCGGAAATTATGGCCAATATGCCGACACAGACGCGGCTAATGCCAATCGATGAGGCCAAAAAAACCGGCGCAATGATGCTGTTCGGCGAGAAATACGGAGACGAAGTGCGCGTACTGAATATCGGCTCATCATGTGAGTTATGCGGAGGCACACATGTAGCGCGTACCGGTGATATAGGCTTGTTCCAGATATTGGAAGAGACAGGAGTAGCGGCTGGTGTGAGGCGAATTGAAGCTCGCACAGGCGACTTAGCTGTCCAGTGGTCTCAAGAACTCCAAGAGAGTCTCTTCAATGTTGCAGATGTACTCAATAGCTCAACATCAGAACTTCCTAACCGTATCCAGAACTTGCTTTCCCAACACAAGGAACTTGAGCACGAGCTGGCTCGCCTCAAATCCAAGCTGGCTAGCGCGCAAGGCGATGATTTAACAGCGCAAGCAGTTGAAATTGCGGGCGTAAAAGTACTCGCCGCGACGCTGGAAGGCGCAGATGCGAATGCTTTACGTGAAACCATGGATAAACTGAAAGATAAGCTTAAAACCGCTGCGATTGTGCTTGCCAGCGTGAATGACGGCAAAGTGAGTTTGGCGGCTGGTGTTACCGCAGATTTAATCACAAAACTAAAAGCAGGCGATTTGGTCAATCACGTTGCATCTCAAGTAGGCGGCAAAGGCGGCGGTAAGCCAGATATGGCGATGGCGGGCGGTACCGATGCAAGCCAATTGCCGAAAGCGCTGGCGAGCGTGCAAGAATGGGTAACACTGAAACTTAATTAACTTTACACATATAAAACTATGGCATTAATTGTACAAAAATACGGCGGCACTTCAGTCGCCAATCCTGAGCGCATTCGCAATGTCGCCAGACGTGTGGCACGTTACAAGGCCATGGGGCATCAAATTGTGGTGGTGGTTTCGGCGATGTCTGGTGAAACCAATCGCTTGATTGCATTGGCTAAAGAAATCATGCCAGAGCCAGACCCGCGCGAGCTGGATGTGATGATTTCTACAGGCGAACAAGTGACCATTGGCTTGACCGCGCTGGCACTAATGGAGCTTGGCATTAAAGCCAAAAGCTACACTGGCGCGCAAGTTAAAATTCTTACCAATGATGCGTTTACCAAAGCGCGTATTTTAGATATTGACGACCACAATATTAAGCAAGATTTGAATGACGGCTATGTGGTGGTAGTTGCTGGCTTTCAGGGCGCCGATGAGTTTGGCAACATTACCACGCTTGGCCGTGGCGGCTCTGATACGACTGGCGTTGCGCTGGCCGCCGCGCTTAAGGCAGAAGAGTGCCAAATCTACACCGATGTCGATGGCGTTTATACAACTGACCCACGCGTAGTGCCGGAAGCACGTCGATTAGACAAAATTACCTTTGAAGAAATGCTAGAACTGGCCTCACAAGGCAGCAAAGTATTGCAAATCCGCTCGGTAGAATTTGCGGGCAAATATAAAGTTAAATTACGTGTGCTCTCAAGCTTTGAAGATGAAGGCGATGGCACACTGATTACATTTGAAGATGACAAGGATAGCGACATGGAAGAACCCATTATCTCAGGCATTGCGTTTAACCGCGACGAAGCCAAAATTACTGTACTAGGCGTGCCCGATACTCCGGGTATTGCCTACCAAATTTTAGGCCCAATCGCAGAAGCCAATATTGATGTAGATATGATTATCCAAAACACTGGCGCGGATGGTGCAACGGATTTCACATTCACCGTACATAAAAACGAGATGAATAAAGCTTTGAGCATTTTGCGCGACAAAGTACAGAGCTTTATTAAAGCACGCGAGATTATTGGCGATGACAAAATTGCCAAAGTGGCCGTGGTGGGCGTAGGCATGCGCTCGCACGTCGGGATTGCCAGTCAAATGTTCCGCATGCTGGCAGAAGAAGGCATCAACATACAAATGATTTCGACTTCAGAAATAAAAATTGCTGTAGTGGTTGAAGAAAAATATATGGAACTTGCTGTGCGCGTGCTACACAAAGCATTTGAATTAGAAGGCGACTAAGGATTAAGATTGGGCTTAAAATTTAGCCGATTTTTGATTGATTTATAAGGGCGAATCAAGTAATATCGCGCCCTTGCAATAAAGCGTAATTTGAATAAAACGGAGAGCTGGCCGAGTGGTCGAAGGCACTTCCCTGCTAAGGAAGCATACGGGCTTAAATCTGTATCGAGGGTTCGAATCCCTCGCTCTCCGCCAAGTATCTATTCAACACCATTTCATAAAGCCCACATAACCAGCGTAAATGCTGGTTTTTTATTGCATTTTCATAAAATAGCGTTTAATCTAATACAACCTAATTCATACGATATTGGGGGCATGGATGGGGGCACTATTAACTCTCAATTTCCAAATGCCCCCATTTGGGAGTTTATATGGCACTATCAGATATTGCGATTAAACAAGCTAAGCCACTGTCAAAGCCATTCAAGATTGCGGATGGTGGCGGATTGTATCTCGAGGTCACAACTTCTGGGGGCAAGTTATTTCGTTATAAATACCGTTTTGGGGGCAAGGAAAAACGCCTTGCTCTGGGGGCATATCCTGAAATAAGCCTCAAGGACGCACGAGAACGGCACTTACAAGCCCGTAGACTACTAGCTGATAGTATTGACCCAAGTGAACAACGTAAAGCCCTGAAAGCTGAAAAAGCACTTATAGAAATCAATACTTTCAAAGCTTGGGCAGGAAAGTGGCTACAACACTGGCAGACTGGAAAAAGTCCGCGTCACGCTGGATATGTCCAACGTAGATTAGAGGCTGATGTTTTTCCAACTCTTGGGGATATGCCAATAGCATCAATAAATGCCCCAGATATTGTAAAAACTATCAAAAAAATTGCTTCACGTGG
>JANYCB010000147.1 GCA_025360485.1 Methylotenera sp.
GAAATTGAAACTTTGCGTCGTGACTTAGGTGAGACGGGTTCAGAGGCGAAAATCAAGAAAATCGCTAAACGCTTAAAAGTGCTTGAAGCATTCCAAAAATCTGGTATTAAGCCAGAGTGGATGATTCTTGAAATCTTGCCAGTATTGCCACCAGAATTACGCCCGTTGGTGCCTTTGGATGGTGGTCGTTTTGCGACTTCTGATTTGAACGATTTATATCGTCGCGTGATTAACCGTAACAATCGTCTCAAAAGATTATTGGAGCTAAAAGCCCCAGAAATCATCGTACGTAACGAAAAACGTATGTTGCAAGAAGCGGTAGACTCGCTGTTAGACAATGGCCGTCGCGGCAAAGTGATGACAGGTGCGAATAAGCGTCCATTGAAATCACTGGCTGACATGATTAAAGGTAAAGGCGGTCGTTTCCGTCAAAACTTGCTCGGTAAGCGTGTGGATTACTCTGGCCGTTCAGTGATCGTGGTTGGTCCGCAATTGAAACTGCATCAATGTGGTTTGCCTAAGAAAATGGCGCTGGAATTGTTCAAGCCATTCATTTTCCATAAATTGGAAGTGTTAGGCTTAGCAACAACAATCAAAGCAGCCAAGAAAAAAGTAGAAGAAGAAGGACCGGAAGTATGGGATATCCTCGAGGATGTAATCCGCGAGCATCCAGTGCTATTGAACCGCGCGCCAACTCTGCACCGTTTAGGTATTCAAGCGTTTGAGCCTATCCTCATTGAAGGTAAGGCCATTCAATTGCACCCATTGGTTTGCGCGGCATTCAACGCCGACTTTGACGGTGACCAAATGGCGGTGCACGTTCCATTAAGCTTAGAAGCGCAAATGGAAGCACGTACCTTAATGTTAGCTTCAAACAACGTATTGTCGCCTGCAAACGGTGAGCCAATTATTGTGCCTTCACAAGATATCGTGTTGGGTCTTTACTACATGACGCGTGACAAAGTAGCTGCGCGCGGTGAAGGCATGCGCTTTGCGGACGTAAAAGAAGTGCAGCGCGTGTTCGATCAAAACATGATTGATTTGCATGCAAAAATTACCGTGCGCATTAAAGAGTCTGAGATTGATTTTGAAGGCAATAAAACTGAAAAAATTGTGCGCCATGAAACAACAGTTGGGCGTGCTTTGTTATCGGAAATCTTACCAGCAGGCTTACCGTTTAGCTTGATTGATAAAGCATTGAAAAAGAAAGAAATTTCAAAATTAATCAACGCTTCATTCCGTAAAGTGGGTATCCGCGAAACAGTCATTTTCGCCGACAAGCTCATGTATACAGGCTATACCTACGCGACTAAAGCGGGCATTTCGATTTCAATCAATGACATGCTAGTTCCGCCAGAAAAGGGTGCTTTAATTGGCGCGGCAGAAGCGGAAGTGAAAGAAATCGAAGACCAATATGTTTCAGGTTTGGTAACCCAAGGCGAGCGCTACAATAAAGTGGTGGATATCTGGGGTCGTGCAGGTGACAAAGTGGCGGATGCCATGATGAAACAATTGCGTGAAGAACCAGTATTGGATGCAGACGGCAAACCAGCTAAAGACAAAGATGGTAAAGCGCTAAAACAAGAGTCATTCAACGCGATTTACATGATGGCGGACTCAGGTGCGCGGGGTTCTGCAGCGCAGGTGCGTCAATTGGCGGGTATGCGCGGCTTGATGGCGAAACCAGATGGTTCGATTATTGAAACGCCAATTACTGCAAACTTCCGTGATGGTTTGAATGTGTTGCAATACTTTATTTCAACGCATGGCGCACGTAAAGGCTTGGCTGATACTGCGTTGAAAACGGCTAACTCAGGTTATTTAACACGTCGTTTGGTGGATGTTACACAAGACTTAGTAGTGACTGAGCATGATTGTGGCACAGCAGATGGTTTAGTAACCAAGGCGCTAGTTAAAGGCGGCGAAGTAGTTGAGCCATTGCATGATCGTATTTTAGGCCGCACAGCTGCGTTGAATGTGATTCACCCAGAAACACAAGAGGTGATTTACCCAGCGGGAACATTACTGACAGAAGATGAGGTTGAGAAGATTGATGCACTTGGTATTGATGAAGTAAAGGTGCGTACAGCACTCACATGCGATACGCGTTACGGCATTTGTGCGATGTGTTATGGTCGCGACCTTGGTCGTGGCAAGCTCATTAGCATGGGTGAGGCGGTAGGCGTGATTGCAGCGCAATCAATTGGTGAGCCTGGTACACAGTTGACGATGCGTACCTTCCACATCGGCGGCGCGGTATCGCGTGCGGCTTCTGTAAGCCAAGTAGAAAGTAAATCGAACGGCGTATTGAGCTTTACTTCTACAATGAGGTACGTGACCAATAATCGTAATGAGCAAATTGTGATTTCTCGTAACGGTGAAGTGATTATCGCGGATGATAATGGTCGTGAGCGTGAGCGTCATAAAGTGCCTTACGGCGCAACATTGACCTCGACTGATGGTAAGGTTGTCAAAGCAGGTCAAGCGCTGGCTACATGGGATCCACATACCCGTCCAATCATCACTGAGTATGCAGGCTTTATTAAGTTTGAAAACGTTGAAGAAGGTATTACCGTTGCGAAACAAATCGATGACGTAACTGGTTTGTCTTCATTGGTTGTGATCGATCCAAAACAACGTGCAGGCCAAACCAAAGGTTTGCGTCCGCAAGTGAAATTATTGGATGCAAATGGCAATGAAGTGAAAATTGCTGGTGGCGATCAATCTGTAAACGTTACTTTCCAATTGGGTTGCATTATTACCGTGAAAGATGGTCAAGAGGTAGGCGTGGGTGAAGTGATTGCACGTATTCCACAAGAGTCATCTAAAACGCGTGATATTACCGGTGGTCTACCACGTGTGGCCGAGTTGTTTGAAGCGCGTTCACCAAAAGATGCAGGTATGTTGGCAGAGACCACAGGTACAGTTTCCTTCGGTAAAGATACTAAAGGCAAACAACGCTTGGTAATTACCGACTTAGATGGCGTAGCGAGTGAGTTTTTGATTCCTAAAGATAAACATGTGACTGCGCACGATGGCCAAGTGGTGACTAAAGGTGAAACGATTGTGGACGGCCCAGCTGATCCGCAAGATATTTTACGCTTACAAGGTCGTGAGGCATTGGCACGTTATGTGATTGATGAAGTGCAAGACGTATACCGTTTGCAAGGCGTGAAAATTAACGATAAGCATATTGAGGTGATTGTGCGTCAAATGTTACGTCGTGTTCGCGTGACCGATGCGGGTGAAACTGGCTTCATTATGGGCGAACAAGTTGAGCGCGCTGATCTGTTGGCACAAAATGAGACAGCGGTTGCGCAAGACAAACGTCCTGCGGAGTTTGAGTACGTATTGCTTGGCATTACTAAGGCATCACTCTCAACTGATTCGTTTATTTCAGCTGCGTCGTTCCAAGAAACCACGCGTGTGTTGACTGAAGCGGCGATTTTAGGTAAACGTGATGAGTTACGTGGCTTGAAAGAAAACGTGATTGTGGGCCGCTTGATTCCAGCAGGTACTGGCTTAGCTTATCACGAAGCGCGTAAACGTGCGGCAATTGCAGCCCTGACGCCAGCAACACCATCCGCACAGGCAGCAGCGGCAGAAGCATTATTTGCAGATGTTGAATCTGAGGTTGTAGTTGATGTTTCGGAAGCAGCATCCGCAGAAGTAACCGTTGTAGAAACGCCTGCTGAGTAATTTATTTTTTGCTGACGGTGTGTAGGGGTAATTATTGTCTTGACACATTCGTCCGCGCTAAATAGAATGCTTGGTTTTTCAGAATAGCCTTATTGTTACTAATAAGGCATAAATTTTTAGTTAAGTGCTGTATCAATTTTTGTAGAGGTTATAGGCAATGCCAACCATCAACCAGTTAATTCGTAAGCCACGCGCAAAAGTGGTCACTAAAAGCAAAGTGCCTGCACTTGAAGCTTGTCCACAAAAACGCGGTGTTTGCACACGTGTTTACACAACAACGCCTAAAAAGCCGAACTCTGCGCTACGTAAGGTAGCAAAGGTACGCTTAACCAATGGCTACGAAGTGATTAGCTACATTGGTGGCGAAGGCCATAACCTGCAAGAGCATAGTGTTGTCTTGCTTCGCGGTGGTCGTGTAAAAGATTTGCCAGGTGTGCGTTACCACATGGTGCGCGGTAGTTTGGATACGGCAGGTGTGAAAGATCGTAAACAATCACGTTCTAAATACGGTGCTAAACGTCCTAAAGAAGGTAAAGCGGCTAAATAATAGGCGAAAAAATTAGAAAGCGGCCGTCCAAAGGCCTTGCTGGAGCAGTAGCTAGCAAAACATAAGTAGATAATAGAGAGAAAAGAGAACGGCATGCCAAGACGTAGAGAAGTCCCCAAACGCAATATTTTGCCAGATCCAAAATTTGGAAGCCAAGAGGTTTCTAAATTTGTAAACGTGTTGATGACAGGCGGTAAAAAATCAGTTGCAGAGCGTATTTTGTATGGTGCATTTGATCAAGTAACCACAAAAAGTGGTAAAGATGCATTAGAAGTATTTACACTTGCTTTGACAAATCTACGCCCATTGGTGGAAGTTAAAAGCCGTCGTGTGGGTGGTGCTAACTATCAAGTGCCAGTTGAAGTGCGTCCAAGCCGCCGTAGTGCTTTAGCCATGCGTTGGTTGCGTGATGCTGCACGTAAGCGCGGCGAAAAATCAATGGGCTTGCGTTTAGCGGCTGAGTTGGTTGAGGCTTCTGAAGGTCGTGGTTCAGCCATGAAAAAACGTGAAGAAGTGCACCGTATGGCAGAAGCGAATAAGGCATTCTCGCACTTTAGGTTTTAATTAGAGATTTTAAGTATTTAGTTTTCTCGCTCTTTAAGAATTTAAGATTGAATTGATAGCAAAGGTAAAGTATTGTGGCTCGTATAACCCCTATTGAACGCTACCGTAACATTGGTATTTCTGCGCACATTGACGCTGGTAAAACAACGACAACAGAACGTATTCTTTTTTACACAGGCGTTAACCATAAAATTGGTGAAGTGCATGATGGCGCAGCTACCATGGACTGGATGGAGCAAGAGCAAGAGCGCGGTATTACTATTACTTCTGCGGCCACTACCTGCTTTTGGTCAGGTATGGCTAAACAATTCGATCAACACCGTATTAACATTATTGATACACCAGGCCACGTTGACTTTACCATTGAAGTAGAGCGTTCAATGCGTGTGCTAGATGGCGCGTGCATGGTGTACTGTGCGGTGGGTGGTGTACAACCACAATCTGAAACAGTGTGGCGTCAAGCCAACAAATACAAGGTGCCGCGTTTAGCGTTCGTCAACAAGATGGATCGCGCCGGTGCTAACTTCTTCAAAGTGTACGATCAGATGCGTGCACGTCTCAAAGCCAATCCAATTCCATTGCAAGTGCCTATCGGCGCCGAAGATAAATTCGAAGGCGTTGTCGATTTAATCAAAATG
>JANYCB010000074.1 GCA_025360485.1 Methylotenera sp.
CATTGAGGCATGGATTCAGCTAGGAGCAGCGGTGGGCTTGACGCGTGAAGAGATTACCAGCCTCAAAATGGTGAGCCCTGGCGTACGCTTTGCGGTAGATGCTTACATTAACTTTGCTAAACAACGCCCTTGGCAAGAGTCTGTCTGTTCAAGTTTAACCGAGCTATTTGCACCACACATTCACCAACAACGCATTAGCTCGTGGCCGACCATGTACCCATGGATTAAGGAAGAAGGTTTAACTTACTTTAAGAAACGTTTAACTGAGGCCAGACGCGACGTAGAGCAAGGTTTAAGTGTTACTTTGGATTACTTTAGCACCTCGCGCAAGATGCAAATGAAAGCGCTGGATATTTTGCAATTTAAACTGAATATACTCTGGGTGATAGCAGACTCCATTATGCTGGCTTCGACCGAGATTAAAACCGAAGGCCGCGATTATTTACGCCAACCTGTGATTAATTTCGATTAAGAAATAGAACTCGACATGGAAAATAAAATCCAACATTCAGATGTTTATGCCATCGCGCACCATCACCGTTTTCAGTGGGAAGAGGCGCAACAAAGTTACGTGATACTTTTTCCTGAAGGCATGGTCAAACTGCACGGTGGTGCGGGTGAAGTGATTAAACGCTTAGATGCAAAAGCAACGGTGGCGGATGTGGTAGCGGATTTGAAGGCAACTTTCCCTGATGCTGAAGGCATTGAGGCTGACATTATTGGCATGTTTGAACTTGCGCTCGAAAAGGGCTGGATTCGGAAGATTTAGGAGCACGAAATGTCACAAAATTCACTAGGTGAATCAGCGGTACAAAAAGCCGTACAGTCGCAAAATAATGGCGTAGCGGCTAATGCCACACAAACACAACCGCTGTGGCTGCTGGCAGAGATTACCTATCGTTGCCCCTTGCACTGTGCATTTTGTTACAACCCGACCGATTATGATAAACATACACACAATGAATTAAATACAGAGCAATGGATACAAGTGCTACGAGATGCGCGCAAGCTGGGGGCGATTCAACTTGGCATTTCTGGCGGTGAGCCGCTTTTGCGCGATGATATTGAAGATATTGTGATTGAAGCTAAAAAACTTGGCTATTACAGCAATCTGATTACTTCTGGCGTTGGTTTGACTGAAAAGCGTATTCAAGCTTTTAAAGACGGCGGTTTGGATCATATTCAGCTTTCAATGCATGACATTACAGAAGAAATTAACAACTTCATTACCAATACTAAAACTTTCGAACTCAAGAAAAAAGTCGCTGCCATGATTAAAAATCACGGCTACCCGATGGTGCTGAATGTGGTGATACACCGCTATAACATTGGCCATATGAAAGAAATTTTAGAAATGGCTGAAGCGCTGGGGGCGGATTATATTGAACTTGCTAATACGCAATATTATGGCTGGTCGCTAGTGAATCGCAATCAACTCATGCCACTTAAAGAACAAATTGATGAAGCAGAGCGCATCACCAATGAATTCCGCCAAAAAGTTGGCAACAAAATGAAAATATTTTTTGTGGTGCCAGATTACTTTAACAATCGTCCTAAAAAATGCATGAATGGCTGGGGCGAAGTATTTATGATTGTCACCGCTAATGGCGACGTTTTGCCGTGCCATTCAGCACGTGTATTACCTAATATGGTGTTTCCCAATGTGCGTGATAGCGGTCTAGAATATTCGTGGAAAGATTCACCCGCATTTAACAAATATCGCGGTGATAGCTGGATGAAAGGACCTTGCGTTACTTGTCCAGAAAAAGCCAATGATTTGGCGGGATGCCGTTGCCAAGCGTTTTTACTCACAGGTGATGCAGAAAGTGCAGATCCAGTTTGTTCCTTATCACCGAATCATTACTTGATTGAAAAAGCGATTGAAGATTCAAAAAATCCAGTATTAGCGTCGCAACCGATTATTTTTAGAACCGATAAAAACTCTAAAAAATACGCCAGTGGCGAATCGACAGAGCGTATAGAAGAGTTTCACGCGCTACCGTAAACTAATGTAGTAAACTTCACATTCGTCATTCCGTGCTTGACACGGAATCCAGCGACTTTAAAAGACACTAGATACCGACTTTCGTCGGCATGACAGCATTGGTAGTTTACGAGACCATAGAAACCAATAATAATCATAAAAATGAAAACCCATTCCAACATTTTAGTTTACGTGCTGGCCAGCCTTGCTGCACTGGCGCCGTTTGCCATTGATACGTATTTGCCCGCTTTTCACGCTATGGGTGCCGATTTAGGCGCTTCCGATCTACACATTCAACAAAGTCTTGCCGTTTATTTATTTCCTTACGCAGTAATGACGCTATGGCATGGCGCGATTTCGGACGAGATAGGGCGTATCGCTACCATTAAATGGGGCTTGAGCATTTTTGTGTTGGCAAGTATTGGTTGCGCGTTTGCGCCAAATGTAGAAACACTCTGGTTCTTTAGGGCGCTACAAGGTGCTAGCGGCGGGGCGGGCAACACGGTAGCGCGCGCCATGGTGCGCGATTTGTTTGAAGGTGCACAAGCCCAGCGCGTAATGGCGACGATACAAATACTATTTGGCATTGCACCTGCCGTAGCGCCGATTATTGGCGGTTTTTTATTAGGCTTTCATTGGCAGGCCATTTTTATCTTTTTAGCGATTTATGCAGCAATCAGCTTGTGGGCGGCGGTGACATTTTTACCTGAAACCATGCCGCCAGAAAAGCGGCTCAAATTCACAGCACACAATGTTATCAAAAGCTATAAAACTATCTTTGGCGATGCCGAGTTCGCCAAGCTCTGCATCGCAAGCGGTGCAAATTTCTCCGCCTTTTTTGTGTATGTGTTGGCCAGCCCGATATTTTTAGGCAAACTCTTAGGCTTAACGCCGCAACAGTATGGTTATTTATTCATTCCTACAGTAACAGGCATGGTGCTAGGCTCATATTTGGCAAGGCGCGCAGCAGGCAAATATGCTGCAAAAAGTGTGATTAAAACCGCTTATATTTGGATGGGCGTGGTTGTGCTGTTAAACGTTGCTATTTGTTATTACCTGCCGGCCAAACCAATTTATAACATATTCCCCGTTGCGTTATTTAACGTTGGCATGGCCTTGGCAATGCCGATTCTTTCACTTGCGGCGCTCGATCGCCACTCTAAAATCCGCGGCACGGCAGCTTCTGGGCAGGCGTTCATACAAATGTTCTTATCTACAGTGTCAGCAGGCTTGATTGTGCCTTTGGTGTGGGGCAGTGTGCTTGGCCTGGCCGTCGCAATGGCGGCATATTTGTCGATAGGTTGGTTTGTAATGCGGCAGAGCAAGTTGTGGAAGGCTTAAAAGTTTAAATAATCGATGCCCTGCAAGCCAATATCCATGCGGGTACTGGCACGGTTGATTTTAATATTTATAAGACACTGGATTCCGTAGTTCGCTAACGCTCCCGTCGAAATGACGACTTTGAGTTAAGAGCGCGTTACTTTACCAATATGAACCAACACAGATTTAATTCCTTGCCAAAGCTTTGGCAGTAGCAAAAACATCATCATAATAAATCCACAAAGCAAGCCAATAAACACAGCGGGATGTGAAAAAACCAGCCAATCACCTGTAATTAACATGCCTTCTTCGCTAAATGATGCAGCGACATTGCTGACGGGATCGGGCGAAGTATTAATAAGCGCACGGCTGCCAGCCTTGGTGGCATGCGTTGCGCCCGTTAATGAGCCACCGAGAATAGCCGCCAAAGTTGCAATCATTGGGTCACTCGTGTTAATCGCACCCATCGCCAGCAATGCGCCTGCGGGGATGCGGATAAAGGTTTGAATGGAATCCCAAGCACTATCAACGTAGGGGATTTTGTCGGCTAAAAATTCAACTACGCAAAGAACACCTGCCATGCCTAAAATAATAGGATTGCTAAGAATATCAAGCGTTGCGGGCAAGTGAATGTAGCCAAATTTGGCCAATAACCCCACTACAAACACCGTGAGATACAGGCGTAATCCGCTTGCCCAGCTGAGACCACTCGCAAGTGCTAAGTTTGAAATTGCGTCCAAAACCAGCCTCTTTTCGCTTATTTGAAGTGCATATCGACCAATTATAATGATTTATAACTTGCAGAAGCTCAAGTTTAATAAAAAATTATCCGTTAATTAAATTGTAAGTATTGATAGTTTATTGAGAGTTTTTGCATTACTTGAAGTAAAATGAAACTTAGTGGAGTGATATATGAATATCAATCGTGAACATGTTGCACTTAACGCGTATCTAAATTTATTAGAGCGTAAAGGCTTTTCTAAAGAGTTGCTTCGTCAACGCGAAGTTACTATTTTGAAGCTTATCCCGCATATTGAGAAAATTCATAGCGATGGCGTTGCCTTTAGAGGTGCCGTGGATGAAATGTTCAAGAAACTAGATAAATCACAATGGGCAATTTACCTGCCAATTATTAGAGACTACTTCTTATTTTGGATTAATGACATTAAAGCGATTGTCGCGATGAATCAGGATAAGGCTTTTGAGGCAAACCCAACAGGATGGGAGCCTAAGGAAAGAGATTTGCAAAAAATGTGGGATTCCTTAGATCAGCTCGCGCTGACCAAATCCGAAGCCCAACCGCTAGAGACCTATGAAAGTGTATTGCGCAATCATGGCGCTGATGACTCTTTTGTAGACACCTGCAAAAAACTGGTTAAATTGCTGCTGTTAATGTTGCGTAGTGCACCACATAAACAGCCGCTAGCGTATCGTAAAGCGGTTGATGCAAACTTGGCTTTATTTACATCAGAAGAAGCCTATAACATATTTTTAAAAGTGGGTAGAGAGTTTTACTACTTTTGGAAAGGTGATTTTACTGCGCCTAACCAAGCTCAACTAGCGTTGGCATAAGCCGTACTTAGGTAATTAGATAATAAAAAAGGAGACCCTGGTCTCCTTTTTTGGTTTTAGCAAATTACAGGCTATTCAATTAAAAGTTCAAGCTTACCAGGTACACCGTTCATGGCATCCGCGTCTTCAAGACCTGGCTTGCGCGAGGTTATCACCGGCCAAATCTTGGCAAGGCGCGCGTTTAAGGCGATAAACTGTTGTTGGTCTGCTGGCACATCATCTTCTGCAAAAATCGCCTCAGCAGGGCACTCTGCAACGCACAAGGTGCAATCTATGCACTCATCTGGGTTAATTGCCAAGAAATTCGGGCCTTCAACAAAGCAATCCACAGGGCATACATCCACGCAATCAGTAAATTTACATTGAATACAGTTTTCGGTCACGACATAAGTCATTGTTTATTCCTTTTACAGCTTAAAAAGCTAATACGTTATTTTATTTGAAATTTTGAATAGTTTGTTAATTTCTCACAAAAAACCATAGTGACGAGGCGTACAAGCACGGACAGTACATTTGGGTACGGCTAGCGAGTGTAACAAAGTCAATGTGGAGTTTTTGTGAGAAATCATACAATCATGCCTGCGCCAACGGTATTGTTAGTGGATTCATCAATCACAATAAACGCACCAATGGCACGATTTTGCGTGTAACTATCCAGCATCAGCGGCTGCGCAAGTTTAAAGCTTACGCGCGCAATATCATTCATTTTCAGGTCTACAGTGGCCTGTTGTTGCATGGTATTCACGTCTACTTTGTATGCAATCGTGCCAATTTTTGCTTTAGATTCGCGCGTGGTGTGGCGAATAATATAGGTGCGAGCAGGTGACATCGGTGTTTCTGATAGCCAACAGACAAAAGCTTCAATCTGTTTTACCGGTTCAATTTTACTGCCCGTTTTTACAATCATATCGCCGCGTGAGGTATCGATTTCATCTTCTAGCAATAGCGTCACGCTTTGCTCAGTTTGCGCGTTTAGCAGTTGTGCATCACCAATTTGAATGGCTTTAACTTTTGATTGGTAACCGTTTGGCAGCACAGTAACGGAGTCACCTACGGCAATGTCGCCGCTTTCGATGCGCCCCATAAACCCTCTAAAATCGTGCAAATCCGCGTCAGCGCTGGCGTGTGGCCTACATACAAATTGCACTGGGAAGCGAAACTCTTCATTCTGCTCGGTATGTGCAGCAGGCGCTTTTTCAAGCATTTCGAGCAGTGTTTCACCTTTGTACCAAGGCATGTTTTCTAGCCTATCCACCAGCATGTCACCATTTAAGGCGGACATTGGGATAAAGCGGATGTCTTTATTTGCGCCACTTCTGCTTTGAGCCAGACCAATCTCATTAGCGAAAGTCAAATAATCCGCACAAATTTCGTTGTACGTATTTTCATTGTAATTCATCAAATCCATTTTATTAACAGCCACCAAGATGTGCTGAATACCAACCAAATGCGCTAAATAGCTGTGGCGGCGCGTTTGTGTGAGTACGCCTTTGCGCGCATCAATCAAAATAATTGCTAAGTTGGCAGTGGATGCAGCCGTCACCATGTTGCGCGTGTATTGCTCATGACCAGGAGCATCGGCGATGATGTATTTGCGCGTGCCCGTGCTGAAATAGCGGTAAGCCACGTCAATGGTAATGCCTTGCTCGCGCTCGGCTTGCAAACCATCGGTGAGCAATGATAAATCGACTGCTTCCATGCCGCGCTTTTTCGAGGTTTTGGTGATTTGCGTCAGCGTATCGGCCAGAATAGTTTTGGTGTCAAACAATAAGCGGCCAATCAGTGTGCTTTTGCCATCGTCGACAGAACCGCAAGTCATAAAGCGCAGTAGGCTATCATTTTGGTTTCTGGCGTTGTGTGTAGTTTGAGTCATTAGAAATAACCCTCTTTTTTGCGTTGTTCCATGCTTGCATCGCTGGTTTGGTCGTCCAAGCGCGTTGCGCCACGCTCGGTGATGGTGGTAGTGGCGGTTTCTAGTACGATTTTGCTCACGGTATCTGCATCTGAAATGACAGGGGCGGTGCAAGTGATGTCTCCCACGGTTCTAAAGCGTACTTGCATGTTAATGACTTCTTCGCCTGCTTTAGGTTGGTTAATGACTTCGCCATTGGCAAGCGGCACATTCGCTGGGAAAATCGCGCCGCCACGCATGATAATAGGGCGGTTGTGTGCAAAGTAAATGCTGGGCAGCTGTAAGTTTTCGCGCTCGATGTATTGCCAAACGTCCATTTCCGTCCAGTTAGAAATCGGGAAGGCGCGAATGTTTTCACCTTTGTGCGAGCGGGCATTGTATAAATTCCATAACTCAGGGCGCTGATTTTTAGGATCCCATTGACCAAATTCATCGCGGAAACTCATGATACGTTCTTTGGCGCGGGCTTTTTCTTCATCACGACGTGCGCCACCAATGCAGCAATCAAAAGCAAATTCTTCAATGGCCTCCAGTAAAGTAACCGATTGATGTTTGTTGCGCGGCTCGTCTGGCGTTTTTAACACCACGGTCCCGCGCTTCATGGAATCTTCCACAGAACGCACAATCAGCCGCTCGCCTAGTTCAGCGGCACGTTGATCACGGAAATCAATTACTTCTTGATAGTTATGACCAGTGTCAATATGCATGAGAGGAAAGGGAAACTTGCCTGGACGAAATGCTTTTTCTGCCAATCGCAAAATGCACAATGAATCTTTGCCGCCTGAGAATAACAACACAGGGTTTGAGCATTGACCGGCCACTTCACGCAAAATATGAATGGCTTCTGATTCAAGCCAATCCAAATGTGACAGAGGCTGTTTTAGTGAGTTTTTATTTAACATATTCAATAATTTATAATTAATACTTAAAGTAATTTAGCAGGTAATTTATTCGGTAATTTTAGTTCAAATATTTCCAGCGTTAGCTCTTAACGTGCAGTCCACATTCTTTATTTTGTGGGTCTTCCCACCACCAGCGGCCAGCACGCACATCTTCACCGACAGCCACTGCACGGGTGCATGGCGCACAGCCGATGCTAGGGTAAAACTGGTCGTGTAGTGCATTGTATGGCACGTTAAACATGCGGATATAAGCCCAAACTTCGATCTCTGTCCAATCGCTTAATGGGTTGAATTTTTCTAACTTGTTAGCTTCGTCAAACTCGCGTACAGGCAAGCTGGCTCTAGTCGTCGCTTGCGCTGCACGCATGCCTGTTACCCATGCTGCTTTGCCTTTTAAGGCGCGTTGTAACGGCTCCACTTTACGCATGTGGCAGCAGCTTTTGCGTAGATCAATAGATTCATAAAATGCGTTAATACCATGACTTTTAACGTAAAACTCGACCGTTTGTGCTTGCGGAAAATACACGTTTAGTTTGGTGTTGTAATGCTTCTCGGTCTCAGCCATCAAGTCGTAGGTTTCTGTTGGCAAGCGGCCAGTATCGAGTGAAAATATCTCTATAGCTAATTGATTTTTAATAATAATATCTGTCAGCACCATATCTTCAGCGCCAAAGCTGTTGGCGAAGCTGATGGACTTTAATTCAGCAATTGCTTTTTTAAGTAACGTTAACACCTGTGCCGATTTAGCAGTTACGCCTGCAACTAGCACATCTGTCAAAGCAGGTGATGTCGCAGGGTTACTAACCGTTGGTTTGAGCATAGAAACTTCACCTGACATTATGCAATCCTGTTATAGCGCTGAAACACGGGCCGTGGCTCATCTGCGGCGCCTTGGTAGGGTTGGCTGAAATCGTGCAAGCTGGTGATTGCGTCTTCGGCAGAGCGATCGGCGCGGATTAAAAAGCTGGTGAAGCCAGAGCGTTTTAGAAAAAATAGCTGATCTTTTAGCACGTCACCAAAGGCGCGCAGCTCATTTTTATAGCCGTAGCGTGTGCGTAAAAGTGTGCCAAGCGAGAAAATACGGCCGTCAGCAAAGCGTTCCACATGAATCGCGATGATAGGCAGTTTGTTAATGTCGTCAATTGCAGAAATTAAGCTTTCAAGCGTTTCATGCGTGTCTAACCATATACCTGTAGATCCAGTATCCATAAGGCTTGCAAGAGCATCTTTTTTGGCAATAAATACGCTCAAAGGCAGGATAATGTTGCCAGTCGCGGGGATTTCCGTGGCGGCAATTTGCTCGGGGGTGACGGTTTGCTCGCCAGTGAGTTTAAATAAAACCACTTTACCAGCCTGAACACGTTGTTCAGCTTGGCTTACAGGTAAATTAATAAGTGTCCACTCGTTTTCTACGATAGAAGCAGTACCGTTGGTAAGTTTGATTAAGTTGCTCATGCTGCAACTTCCTCTTTTGCACTGATTTTATTTGCATAGACGTGTGCTTTAAAAGGCGCCACGCCCAACCTACGTACGGTGTCGATAATTGTTCTTCTGGCGTGCGTTCTTTAATATACACGTCGATAAGTTTTTGAATGACGCCAGGCATTTCTTCTGCCGCGAATGAAGGCCCAATGACAGCTCCAAGGCTGGCATCGTTACCCTGTTTGCCGCCAATCGAGACTTGATAAAACTCTGCACTGTCTTTATCCACGCCCAATATGCCGATATGGCCGACGTGATGGTGGCCGCAGGCATTCATACAGCCAGAGATATTAAGCTCGATGTCGCCAATATCGTGCAAATAGTCCAAATTGTCGAATTGCATTTGAATCGCTTGTGCAATTGGGATGCTTTTAGCGTTGGCGAGTGAACAAAAATCACCACCTGGGCAGCAGATAATATCGGTAAGTAGTCCGACATTTGGCGTTGCTAAGCCATTGGCGCGAGCTTTTTCCCACAGTGCAAATAAGTCACTCAATTTCACGTCGGCTAAAATTAAGTTTTGCTCATGCGAAACACGCAATTCACCAAAACTGTATTTTTCAGCTAAGTCTGCAACCACGTGCATTTGCTCGCTACTGGCATCACCAGGTGCTTTGCCGTGAGGTTTAAGTGATAGCGTGACCGCGCGGTAACCCGCAGTTTTGTGCGGGTGCACGCAGCGTTTTACCCAAGCCGCAAAAGCCTTGTCGCTGGCGATAGCCGCATCAAAGC
Source organism: Methylotenera sp. (assembly GCA_025360485.1). Taxonomy (GTDB): domain Bacteria; phylum Pseudomonadota; class Gammaproteobacteria; order Burkholderiales; family Methylophilaceae; genus Methylotenera_A. The sequence continues at coordinate 9,905 of JANYCB010000074.1, forward strand.
TGGCATTGTTCGTTGGCAGATTTTCGTAAGGCATATCTTCAAAATGTTTGCTGACACGCGCCAATTCTGCTTCAGTAATGGTATTCGGCGTGTCTTTTAAGTGTGCCCACTCGGCCTCTACCTGATTGCGGAATTCGTCGATACCTAGCGCTTTTACTAAAATCTTGATGCGCGCTTTATACATATTGTCGCGGCGGCCGTGCAGGTTATATACACGCACAATCGCTTCACAGTAGGTAAGCGCGTGTTGCCATTCCAAATGCTCTCTAATCACCAAGCCCAGTATCGGCGTACGTCCCAGCCCGCCACCAACCCAGACTTTAATCGCCATTTTGTCTTGTGCGTCTCTGTAGAACTCTAAGCCAATATCATGCGCTTGCACCACCGCGCGGTCTTGCATGGTGCCGCTCACGGCAATTTTAAACTTGCGTGGTAACAGTGCAAATTCTGGGTGAAATGTGCTCCATTGGCGCAAAACTTCGGCCATTGCACGCGGGTCTATCACTTCATCAGGCGCGATGCCAGCAAATTGGTCGGTAGTAATGTTTCGGATACAATTGCCAGAAGTTTGAATCGCGTGCATTTCCACCGTGGCAAGTTCGGCCAAAATGTCAGGCGTATCTTCGAGTTTAGGCCAATTCAATTGTAAATTTTGTCGCGTGCTAAAGTGGCCATAAGCTTTATCGTACTTGCTGGCGATGTCGCCAAGTTTGTGTAATTGCTTGCTCGACAGCATGCCATAAGGCACGGCGATACGTAGCATGGGAGCGTAGCGCTGAATATATAGGCCATTTTGCAGGCGTAGTGGTCGAAACTCATCCTCGGTTAGTTCGCCCGCTAAAAAACGCCGCGTTTGGTCGCGATATTGTGCGACGCGCTCGTCGATTATTCTCTGATCTATTTCATCATACTTATACATTTTGTACTTTTCTTCATTCCAATATCTTCACAATACTGCGTTGTAAGTCTAAATTTTTTGCTTACATATAACCTATATGCGCGCTGAAAAATTTAAACTTACGCCTTATTTTGCTTTGATATTGAAAGAATAAAAGCACACAAAGCGCTTTAGCCAATTTCAATACCAAAAATTTAACCTGCTATTTTAATCTAAAAGCCTATTTTTGCTTAGGTTTTTCTTAAACCTAGTTGCTTGTAAGCCACTAAAAATAGCAAAGCGGTAATGCCAAGTAATTGATTGAGTTGTGGAAATGCTAGTTTTTGCCCCACATAGACTAAAATTAGCGCCAATACTGTGCGCACCCAATGTTCAGCGACTTTCGAGCTTAAATGACTGCCAATCCAAATGCCAGGGATTGAACCAATTAAAAGCGTGCCGAGTAATTGATAATCGACCGTTCCAAGGCTGGCGTGGCCTAAGCCCGCAACCAAGGTTAATGGCACCGCGTGCGCAACATCCGAACCTACGATTTTTGTAATGGGTACTTTAGGGTAAAGAATAAGCAAGGCGGTTACGCCTAAAGCGCCTGCACCTACTGAAGTGAGGGTGACTAAAAATCCTAAAATTAAGCCCAAAGCAATGGTTAGTGCTGGTGTATATTGAGGGTTAATCCAATGTCCTTTTTTTGATAATTGCGCAAGCTGATTGCGAAATAATACGGATAAGGAAGTGAGTAGCAATGCGATGCCCAGCCAAAATTTGATGCTGGCAACAGTGGCGTCAGACGCGACACCTGAGTTTCTTAAATACAACGTGGTAAAAATAGCTGCTGGGATGCTTCCGTATGCCAGTAACCGTACGATTTTCCAATCGATATTGCCGAGTTTACCATGCGCAAAAATGCCAACAGATTTAGTGACTGAGGCATACAATAAATCCGTACCAACAGCTACAGCAGCCTTTACGCTAAAAAATATCAGCAAAATCGGTGTCATGAGTGAGCCGCCGCCGACACCTGTCAGACCCACTAATAATCCAACTACAAATCCCGCAAATATATAATAATAATTCATTTAAATTAAGTCCATAATATCCCAACCATACAATATACCAGTAATGAATATAATTATTTAATACCAATTTATTATTTTGGTATACTATTTAGTTATAAAGCTGATTTAACAAAAAGAGAACTGTTTTATGAAACTTCATCAACTAAAATATGTGCATGAAGTCGCACGCCAAGGCCTGAGCATCTCTGCTGCGGCTGAGGCACTTCATACTTCACAGCCTGGTGTGAGTAAACAGATTCAAATGTTAGAAGACGAGTTGAATCTGCAGATATTTCAGCGCAATGGCAAACGTTTAACTGGCATTACCGAGCCAGGGCGGCATATCGTCAAGCTGGCAGCAACCGTGATGCTTGAAATGCAAAATATCAAACGCGTTGGCGATGAGTTTAGCAAGGTAGAAACGGGTACGCTGACTATTGCCACTACGCATACTCAAGCAAGGTATAAATTACCCGCCGCCATCAAGCAATTTATCGAACTATATCCACACGTTAAACTTAATATTCATCAAGGCAACCCAAGCCAAGTGACCGAGCAAGTGGCGAATGGCGAGGCGGATATTGGCATTGCCACTGAAGCGATTAGTTTAGATGAGCGATTATTGTGCCTGCCATGCTATGAGTGGAATCGTTGTCTGGTGGTGGAAAAAGGTCATCGGCTGGTGAATGCCAATCCGCTTTCGTTGGCCAAAATTGCCAGCTACCCCCTGATTACCTACGATTTTGCGTTTACAGGCAGTACCATCGTTTCAAAAGTGTTCCATGATGCAGGCGTGATGCCGAATGTGGTGCTTACCGCGATTGATGCCGATGTTATTAAAACCTATGTAGGCTTAGGTTTGGGCGTGGGTTTAATCGCCAACATGGCCTTTGATCCTGATCGAGATAAAGATTTGGTGCGCTTGGATTGTAGTCATTTATTCCCTCCCAGCACCACCTATATTGGTGTTCGCAAAGATGCTTTCTTACGCGGTTATATTTATGGCTTTATAGAGCTGCTTGCGCCTAAATTCGACCGCAAGGCGGTGGATGAGGTTATGAAGGTCAATCGTTCCTATTAATTAGGGTTTGGAATGAAAGTAATGCATTTAAAGGCTAACCTTTTTAAAACCTTTTTTATCATTCTTGGCATTGCAATCATAATGTTTCTGGACGCGTGTGCTAGCCAAAGTGCCGCATTGCAAGCAATGCCAAATGGGCTTCCCAGCATGGATTTAAGCAGCGCGATTTACGAAGTACCAGTGAATGACGGCGTGAGCTACCAAGATGTCGTCGATAGCTTAAAAAGCGTGTCGGAAGGCATGAACTTCGTCAATCCGGCCAACTTTCCGATTGGCGAACACATGAAAGCGCGCGGCGTTGACCCGCAAGGCATCAAAGAAGTGCATTCGTTTTGCAACTTGAGTTTGGGCACCGATATTTTTTTAGATCATCCTGAATTTTTGGTATTTGCGCCGTGCCGCATCGCGCTGTACGAAAAACCGGATGAAAATAAAAAACTTAAATTATTCATAGGCTTAGCGCGTCCTACTTATGATTTGAAAAGCATTAAAAACCCGACCGAACGTGCAAAAAAATCGGCGGAAGAGTTAGAAAGCGCGCTCATTCAAATCATTAGCAAAGCCAGTAAAGGCGAAATTTAATGGGTTTAATCGTGGTACGTCCCTTATTACTCCTTATATTGAAGAAAGTCACGAAACTCGGATTGTTTTTAATGATGGGGTTCACGATTAGCGCTTGCTCTAAAACAATGAGCTGGAAAGAGGAAGTCCAGTTAAGTGATGGGCAAATAGTTATCGCAGAGCGTCTTTACAATCTTGGTGGATATCCAGCTATAGAAAGCAGAGAGCGAGCTGCATTAGATATGACAGCAACCTTTAACTTACCAAGCGGCAAAATTATCTGGAAAACCGATTTCAGGGATTCAGTACCAGAGCCGAACAGCCTAAACTTGATTCGTTTTGATGTCGTAAAGGGCGTGCCTTATATTGCTACCTATCCTGCGGGCTGCATTGCCTATAACAAATGGGGAAGACCCAACCCACCGCAAGTTTTGTTTAAGTACGAGAACAGCCAGTGGAAGCGCATTACGTTGGCGGAGTTACCATCAACGCTCATCGGAACTCATGCCAATGTGGTGGTTGGCAGACCTGCAACGAGCTTGCTCAAGTCTGTTTATACGGTTGCAGGGGTAAATGAGGAAAATGCTGGGATTGACGAAGGGCCAAATAAAACTATTCTGCGGGAGCCTATTCATGATGGCGGGCAGGGTACATGTGGAGAAATGATTTATGACGGGAGCGGTGGCTGGATTGGAATCGGTTGGTTTAAGGAGCGGCCTAACTATGAAGCTTGCTTGAAATACTGCGAACAGGAAAAGATGCCCGCTCAATATTGTCCATGCAACAGATTATTTAAGGGAAATAAATCATGACTACCACAATCGAATATGCATTAATGGCAGGTGCTTCTTATATTTCTAACCGTCCTAATGTTAACCAATTTCCAGCACCAGACGGATGGGTGGAGAAAGTAGACGAAAGCCCGTAGGTTGGGGTGAATTGGGTTTATGAACCCCAACACTAATCAAATCGTTGGGGTTCGCTACGCTTACCGCCAACCTACAAAAACCTCATTTTCCATCTGTAAAAAAACGCTGCTTGGTTTATACTGGTTTTAAATAAAATTTAAGCGAAAACAAACCTATGGCAGAACCTATTCGCATCGCAAAAGCCGAAGATTTCCTCACCATTTTGCCCAAAATGGCCAATCGACATGGCTTGATTGCGGGCGCGACCGGCACTGGCAAAACCGTGACTTTGCAAAGCATGGCGAAACCTACCGCCTATGCAGTGGGTTTGCAGCTTGGGCGTAGTATTGTTCGCGGCGTGCTGGGTTCAATTCTAGGCCGTAAATAATGTTAAGCGACATCGAAATCGCGCAAGCTGCAAAGTTAAAGCCGATTTCGGATGTCGCAAAAAAGCTCAATATTTCCGCTGATGATTTAATTCCATACGGACAGCATATAGCCAAATTAAGCGCTAAGTGCCTAAGTAAGATACAAAAAAAATCTAACGGAAAACTCATTTTAGTTACTGCCATTAGTCCCACGCCGGCGGGTGAGGGCAAAACCACGACGACCATAGGTTTGGCTGACGCACTGAATAAAATCGGTAAAAAGGCCATCGTATGCATCCGCGAGCCGTCACTCGGACCGGTATTTGGCATCAAAGGTGGAGCCACCGGTGGCGGCCATGCGCAAGTGATGCCGATGGAAAATATCAATTTGCATTTTACCGGCGATTTTCACGCGATTACTGCGGCGAATAACCTGCTTGCAGCGCTGATTGATAATCATATTTATCATGGCAATGCGCTTGGCATCAAAGACGTTACCTGGCGGCGTTGCATGGACATGAATGATCGCGCCCTGCGAAATGTTACTATCAATCAAGAACATAACTACAACACTGGGTTTGATATTACCGTGGCGAGTGAAGTCATGGCGATATTTTGTTTGGCTGAAAATTTGGATGCTTTAAAAGCAAGGCTTTCTAATATTCAAGTAGCGACTGACATAGCGGGTAAGCCAGTATTGGCGCGCGATTTGGAAGCACAAGGAGCGATGGCTGCACTACTGAAAGACGCGTTTCAACCGAATTTGGTGCAAACACTTGAGCATACGCCAGCGATTGTGCATGGAGGGCCATTCGCCAATATTGCGCATGGCTGCAACTCAGTTGTGGCCACTAAAGCCGCCCTGAAATTAGCAGATTATGTGGTGACTGAGGCGGGATTCGGGGCCGACTTAGGTGCAGAAAAGTTTTTTGATATTAAATGTCGCAAGGCTAATTTACAGCCAGATTTGGTGGTTATTGTAGCAACTGTGCGTGCATTAAAATATCACGGCGGCGCGGAATTAAAAGAATTAAATCATGAAAATATAAGTTATTTATTAAACGGAATTAATAATCTAGAAAAACATATTAATAATTTACATGAATTATTTGGCATGCAAGTAATAGTGGCAATTAATCATTTTGTGCAGGATACGCAGACTGAAATTGATGCACTTAAATTAGCGGTAGAAAAGCTAGACTGTAAAGCGGTAGTCTGTAAACATTGGGCGAATGGCGGCGCTGGTGCGACAGATTTAGCAAACGAGGTGGTAAATACGTTTGCACAAGCAACATCGAAATTTAAGCTTTTGTACAAAGATGACGTTTCTTTACAAGAAAAAATAAAAACAATTGCCACCAAACTCTATGGCGCCAATAAAGTTGAGTTTAGCGAAAAAGCGGCAGCAAAATTAGCAATGTTAGAAAATCAATACGCACATTTTCCTATTTGCATTGCCAAAACGCAGTATTCTTTTTCTTCTGATGCAGCTTTGCGTGGCGCGCCTAGTGGACATACGCTGGTAGTAAATGAGTTACGTCTTTCACGGGGTGCAGGTTTTATTGTGGTCATCTGTGGCAAAATTATGACTATGCCAGGTTTGCCTAAAACGCCCGCCAGTCAACGTATTGATGTGAATGCTAATAGCAATATCACGGGGCTGTCCTGATCTGTGTTTACTATAGAAAAGTCTGGCGCTGCCGAACAAACCATTAATAAGTCACGTTTTTTTGCTTGGTCTGCACAGTGTGAAACTGAGCAACAAGTAGGATCTTTTTTGCGAGCAATTGCCGCACAACACCAAAGTGCAAGCCATTTGGCCTACGCGTTTAGAATTAAAACTGAGGATGGCATTATTCCTCGATTTTCTGATGCGGGCGAGCCAAGCGGCACTGCAGGAAAACCCATATTACAAATGCTGGAAGGGCGTGATTTGATCAATGTTTGTGTAGGAGTGATTCGCTATTATGGCGGCGTTAATCTAGGCACAGGCGGTTTAGCCCGCGCTTATGGAGGCACAGCCAAAATGGCTCTGAAAGCCGCTAAAATAATACCTTTTGTCGAAATGCAAGAACTCAAATTGACGATTCAATATAACCGTTTGGATGAATTAACGCGTACACTGACGCAACTAAAAGGTAAAATTTTAGATAAAACATTCGATAGCGCGGTGCATGTAAAAGTAAGCTTGCCCGTAATAGAAAGCAATGCTTTTATGAGTAGATTCAATTAATTAAAACAGAAGTGGATATGCAAAATACATTAGCAAATAGGTACGACATCGCGGCTTGGATATTGATTGGTGTGGCAATGGTGTTCACTTTAGTGTTTCACCTGCTACCAGCATTGTTGGCGGGCTTGTTGGTGTATGAGCTCATCCATATTATTACGCCTTACATTGAGCGCAAATTACCTGGCACACGTGCAAAGCTGTTGGCTATTGCGTTTTTAGTGGCTGTCATTGTGAGCTTGCTTACGTTGGCCGGTGCGGGTTTGATGGCTTTTTTTAGATCAGATGCTGGCAGCATTACCGAATTAATGGCAAAAATGGCGCAAATTATCGAAGATTCTCGCAAAATCTTACCTGGCTGGATATTGCAGCATTTACCCGCGGATGCGATTGCATTTAAAGAACAGGCCTCCATATGGCTCCGCGAGCATGCAGATGCGTTGCAAGTGGCGGGCACAGAGGCTGGGCGCGTGACGGTGCATATATTAATTGGCATGATTATTGGCGGCATCGTGGCACTGCGCGACGCGGCGTATGACGATAAATTTAAGCCATTTGCGTTGGCTTTGGTTAATCGCACCTCCTTATTTGGCGACGCTTTCAGGCGCGTGGTGTTTGCACAAGTGCGGATTGCTTCGATTAACGCTTCTTTTACTGCGATTTACTTATTAGTGATTTTGCCATTGATGGGAGTACATTTGCCTCTGGTAAAAACCATGATTGCCATTACCTTTGTGGTTGGACTCATTCCTGTAGCAGGTAATTTAATTTCTAACACCATTATTGTGATCGTGAGTTCAAGCCAATCGCTTGGCGTGGCACTGGGCTCACTTGTGTATTTAGTGGTGATTCATAAATTTGAATATTTCTTAAATGCGCGGATAGTAGGCAGCCAAATCCGCGCCAATGCTTGGGAACTACTGATTGCGATGGTTGCCATGGAAGCCGCATTTGGCTTGGCGGGTGTCGTTGCGGCACCTATTTACTACGCCTATATTAAAAGCGAGTTAAGAGTACGCGACTTGGTTTAAGGGTAACTTGGTTTAAGTAGGTCTAGTTTAATTTGTAAAGTCGGTTTTCTAGGGTCTTGCCCGCTTTTATGTTATCCAAACTTCCGCCTACGCTATCACCCAATCTTGCTAAGCGTTCATCAGGTGCAGGATGCGTTTTGAAAAGTAGTGCAACACTACTATCGGATTTGTTGGTTTGGCCAATAGTTTGCAGCACATCCGCTAAGCCATAGGCATCGTAACCTGCGCGGGTAGCCAGCACCATGCCCATGCGGTCAGCTTCAAATTCGGCATCTTTATCCAAACCACGAGCGCTAATTTCAGCACCCGTGCCGAGCGCTTTTTTGGCTAGCTTATCATTTTTGCCAAATAATCCGCTTAACTTACCAGCACCATAGCCCAGTAATTGCTGCTTTTGTAGCACTTTAAGCTGATGTTTCTTCACCACATGCGCAATCTCATGACCGAGCACGCCAGCCAGTTGCGCCTCGCTATGTAATTTTTGGTATAAGCCTTTGGTAATCAATACGTAGCCACCAGGCGCAGCAAAAGCGTTTATATCAGTACTTTCGATAACACCAAATTTCCATGGCAAATCTGCGCGCTCTGATTGATTGGCGACCCAGCGTCCTACTTGATTAACGTATTTTTGTAGCGCTTCATCTTTCACTAAGGGTGCAGCGCCCAGCAGGCTACCTGTGATTTCGCGGCCCAGGGCGATTTCTTCCTCTTTGCTCGGATTTTTCCAGTTAAATTCAGGTTGAGCAGGCGGTGGTGCAGCCGTAGCTGCTGAAGTTGTCGCAGAGCTTGTACCGCTTTCTGGGGCAGGACTGGTAGCTTTATCTGGTACAGTTGCTGTTGCAGGTGTTTCGCCGCCATTTTTCACATCTTCAATTTTTTTCTTGGCGGCATCTTCCAGCACTTTACCAAAGTCATAAGCCATAGTTTGCGTGGCAAACAAGCCAGAAGCTAAAATTAATGAAATTAATAATTTAGTCATTATTTAGCTCCTTTTAAATAGGCCAGTTTGACGGTGTTCAGGCCACCTGCACTAGCGAAGCTTTGTCCATCGCTTGCGCTAAGCGTATGGCTTTCCATTTTTTTCATTTCGTCTTCGTTAAATTTTGCGGCTTTCAAATCTTCTGCACTTAAGCCGCGTATCCCTGTGGTGGAGACTACTTGGCCAGTGCCAGCGCGACCACTTGCTACATCGATGACGCCTTTAGCGTTGTTACTTACCGTTGCTGCACCACGTTTTACCGAGAGTAAACGCACCCAGCCCGAGGTTTTTTTGGTTTTGATTTGCAGCCATGCGCCTTTTTTATTGAGGATATCTACGCTATCATTTTTATTGATATTACCTACGGTTTTGGCATCGGCAAAGGGCTCTGCGCGAACCGTATCAGTTTTTAATGCGGTACCTGCGTCAGCAAACACTAGAATTGGCGTTGCCAAACCGACTAAAATTAACAATTTTAAATAATCTTTCATGCTAAATCCTTCATGTTTTGGTCGTGTTCCAACTTAATTACCGCCTGAGCAAATAGTGTGCGCCACTGCGACGCCAAACTTGATACTTCATTTGCCAACTTGCCTTCGTGTAGCGCATAACGCGTGACTGTGGTTTTAGGTAGACCAATATTTTCGATTAAAGTTGGCAATTGTTTAGCAATATTGAGCGCATCTTGCTTTGCTGCCTGGCCATATTCAACTTTATTGTCGGCATACATCCAACTTACTACCGCCATGTCACCGAATAAGCCCCAAATGCCACCTTGCGTACCCTGCAAAATTTCGATGTTGTTGGGCGATTGGCTGGTAAGCTCTACGCTGCGCTTAAATTTTTTGAGTAGTGCGTCGCTTAAGGGTTCGCTCGCTTCTACTAAAATCGGCATCATTAATACGCTGTGTTCTGCACCATCCGCTTTAACACCAAACGCTAACCAGCGTTGCAATGCGCGATCTGTGGCTAGCGCATAGATTTTGGCGATACCAAACAATGCCACTGCCCATAGAATCGGTCCTGTGAGGTCTAAATAAGTGTTGCTGATGTTAATGCCGATGTATGACAGCACGAGCAGGCCAGCTTGGCTACCAGTAAAGATGGAATTGAATTTGTCGCGATCTACTTTAAAATAAAAAGCCAACGTGGTGAGCCAAATTAGCAACAAGCTCATTAATATATAAGGGATTTTGCCGCGCCAAACTTTTAAATAATCACCATGTTTAGCGTTGTCGATTGCGGTTGCAAGAATTTCAACGCCTGGGAATTGCTTATCCATGGCGGTAGCTTTAAGGTCGAATAAGCCAGATGCGGTTGAGCCAATAATCACAATTTTGTTGGTAAATTCATCTTGTGGTCGTTTTTTGTGTTGACTTGCCAAATCGGTAAACACATCGCTAAAGCTAGCATAGTTGTAGCTAAAAGGTTTACCTCGCCAGTTAATGAGCATATCTTTGGGCAAGGTTTTTATATAGTCTTCGGAATTTTTCGCATTGTTAAACTGCGCCAGCACCAATGGCAATGAAGGCAAGCGCCAGCCATAATCATCATTAAACATGCGGTATTCACGCACAATACCATCCGCATCTGGGTACACATTATGCGTGCCGAGCCGACCTGCTTTTAACGCCGCATCAAAATGTGGCAAAACCGCTGCAATCGTTGCATTTTCATCCGCGTCGCTATTGGCTTGCAGGCCTGGTATTTGTGAGAACTTGAGTTTGCTAATGCTGTCCTGCGAGATATCTAAGCGCAAAATAGGGAAGAAAGTGTTATCAGTGCCTGCGATGACATCATTGAAATAAGTATCGCTATCGGGGTTATAAATATCGGCGTCACTAAACACAATATCAAACACAATGGCTTTGGGTTTTTGCGCCTCAATATTTTCAACAAACTCGCCCATCACTTGGCGTGGCCATGGCCAGCGGCCATATTCCTTGGCGAAGGCGGCTAAGCTCGCCTCGTTAATGTCGACAATGACAATATCTTTATCGGCTTTGGGCTGAAACACACGATTTTTCACCATAAAATCAAACGCTTTATCGCGCATGTTTTCACCGATGTGAAACACGCCCGCATCAAGCAATACTAGCAGTGTCAACAGCAGCGCCAAGTAGATGTAGAAGTTGTTTTTGAGCTTGCGGGTTAAATTGGCTAACCATTGGCCCAGAATAAGCTTTAGTTTGGTCATAGTTTGAGTTTTATCATAGGGCTAAATTACTGGTGTAGTTTATAATGAACCGCATGAATGAAATTATAGTCTTTCTTTTAGTTTTAGCGATTATTTTGCTGATTTGGCTGGCATGGCGCGAGTTTGCCAGCGCCAAAAATAGCGCTTTGCTGAACCAGTTGGAAGACAAGCATCGCGCCATGTTGTTGGATTTGAATGACGGCTTAAACAAGCTGGGAGACCGCTTAAATACTGCCTCACAGGACAGCGGCGACAAGCTAAAAACCTCAGTTTCGCTAGAATTACAAGCTACGCGCGATGCCATGCAGGCGCTGCAATTGGCTGTGCTGGAAACGTTGCATAAAACTTTGAGTGAGCAGGGTAAGGCGCAACAATCCCTCATTAACGATACGATGCTAAAAGCGACCACTACGCTTACGCAGAGCATCGAGAGCCTCAGTAAAGTTGTCGATACGCGACTAGAGCAAATCGGCGGTAAAGTTTCCGAAAGACTGGATGAGGGCTTTAAAAAGACCAATGAAACCTTTATTAGCGTGATGGAGCGCTTGGCCACAATAGATGAGGCACAGAAGAAGATTGATGGCTTGACTGTGAATATGGTCAGCCTGCAAGAATTATTAGGGGATAAACGTAGCCGCGGCGCCTATGGCGAAGTGCAGCTAGAAGGCCTGGTGCGGAATGTTTTGCCAGCCAACAGCTTTAGCATGCAACATACGTTTGAAAACGGTTCGCGCGTGGATTGTGCGTTGTTTCTGCCCGAGCCAACTGGCACGGTGGCGGTAGACAGTAAGTTTCCGCTCGAAAATTATCACAAAATGTTTGATAGCGCTTTGAATGATGCGGAACAGAAGTTGGCGGAAAAGCAATTTAAAGCGGATATTAAGAAACATGTGGATGACATTTCCAGTAAATATATTATCCCCAATGTGACCAGTGATGGGGCGGTCATGTTTATACCTGCAGAGGCCGTGTTTGCAGAGATTCACGCTTATCACCCCGAAATTATTGATTACGCTATGGTGAAACGCGTGTGGCTGGTTTCACCAACGACTTTGATGGCAGTGCTCAACACCGCGCGTGCCGTGCTTAAAGACGTTGAAATGCGCAAGCAAGTGCATATTATTAAAGACGAGCTGGGCAAATTGAGTAAAGACTTTGAACGATTTGATGTGCGCATGAAAAAACTTGCTGATAACATTCGCCAAGCGCACGAGCAGGCGCAGGATGTGCATGTGAGCAGCCAAAAAATCACGCGCCGTTTTGCACAGATTGAACGAGTGGAGTTGACTAATGCACCTATGGATTTGTTGGATGTGGTCGACGACATAATTGATGATAAATAAGATTAAGTATAAATAATAACTATATGAATATAAAAATATTGTATTTTGCAAGAATCAAAGAAGCGGTTAATTATTCGACTGAAGAAATTACCTTGCCAAATGATATTTTTACGGTAACGGCGCTTAAAAATTACTTATCGCTACGCGGTGATATTTGGGCAGACTTGTTTAATGGCAAACAAGTAGTTCGTGCGGCGATTAATCATGAGCTTGTAGACAATCTTGCCAACATTAAATCTGGCGATGAAGTTGCCTTTTTCCCGCCTGTTACGGGCGGATAATTAGGTGACTAAATGACGGTGCGAGTTCAAATGGAAGACTTTGAAGTAGGTTTTGAGTTAAATAAAATGAGACTCGCAAACCCTAGTATTGGCGCGCTTGTCAGCTTTGTTGGCCAGGTGCGCGATGTAAACGAAAGCGACACGGTAAACACGCTTACGCTCGAGCATTACCCAGATATGACAGAAAAAGCACTTGCCGCAATTGAAAATGAAGCTAAAACGCGCTGGGATATCATCGATAGTTTGATTGTTCATCGCATCGGCACCTTGAAACCGCAAGACCAAATCGTATTAGTGGTGGTTTCTGGCGCGCACCGAAGTGAGGCTTTTAAAGCATGCGAGTTCATCATGGATTACTTAAAAACCAGTGCGCCATTTTGGAAAAAGGAAGCGACAAACCAAGGCGAGCATTGGGTTGAAGCGAAATTAACAGATGATGCCGCTAGAGCACGCTGGAAACAATAAGTTATAAAGTAAAAAACATGCAAATTTTAAACACGAGCGATTTAAACGCATCCATTTCATTAGACGATTTTAAGTTTAAGTCAACGGCAGAGTTATTAGATAATTCAGCTGGAAATCAGCCTAATACGCATGGCTGGGTAGCGCAGGCAGAGGCGAAAAAAGCCGCTATGTTTGGCTTGAATATGCAGCAAAGCGGCTTTAACGTGCTGGTGCTTGGCGCGTATGGTAGTGGCCGTACTTTGCTGATGCAAAGCGCAATGGCTGAAGTAGCGAAAAAAAATACAGGTGCAAAACAAAATAACCTGGCGGCGCAACTGCATGATTTAGTTGCTATATTTGATTTTGAGCAATTGAATCAGCCTATCTTAGTAAAATTACCAGTCGGCTACGGCGCAAAACTACGCTTAGAGTTAGAGAGCTTCGCGCGCGCTTTAATGGCAGAAATGCCAGTCTTTGCCGCTGCCGCTAGTCAGCAGTTTATGTTGGCGCTTGCAGAGCACTGGTTAAGCAAAGCCATTGGCTCACTCGAAGTGCTGTTTGTTGATTGCAAATCCAATTTAAATGAATACTTTAAGTTAATTAAACAGGAAACTCTGGCCTACTTAAAAGCATGGCAACCAATTCCAAGTAATGAAGCAGAAAATAGTCTGGAAGGCCTGATTAACGAAGCTTTTTTTGCTCGATTTCGTGTGAATTTGCTGGTGGATAATCGTCACACACAGTCCCAGCACTTAAATCAACCGATTATTTACGATAATGACCCTAGCCTGCAATCCTTATTCGGCGGGGTTGAAAGCGCATCTGATACTTCGTTATTACCAGATTTTACGCGTTTACGCGCTGGCAATCTGCACAAGGCCGATGGCGGCATGTTGTTATTACATCTGCGAGATTTGCTTAACGATGAGCAAAATGGTGCGCAAACCATCGAAAAATTGCACCGATTTTTACGTAACGGCACATTGCAGATTGAAGATGCCTCGAGTAGCACGCAAAGCATGAATTATGTGCTCGCCAATACCTTATTACCGCTAAAAGTAAAGCTGGTGCTGATTGCTACGCGAGAAGATTTTTACGATTGTTTAGATGAACAGCCTGATTTCTTTAATTATTTCCCTATAAAAGTTGAATTTGCGGAACGCATTTTAGCGAATGCTGAAAACTATGCAGCAATTGCTAGCTTTGTCGCACAAAAATGCGCCCAACATTATTTAACACACTTTTCGCATGAGGCCGTGGCCGCCTTAATAGGCGTGCTACAACGATTGGAAGAAGATCAAACTCGCATTAGTACCAACTTTGCGTTTTTAGAAAGTTTGATGCTGGAAAGCGCTGCAGTGGCAGGTAATGCCGCGATTGTAAGTGCGGAGCATGTGCAGACAGCGATTTTAGCTAAATCGATGCGCAATCAATACTTTGAGGCGCAAATTCGTGATTCCATTATTGATAACGAACTCTTAATTCAAGTGCAGGGCGAAGTGGTAGGGCAGGTTAATGGTTTAACGCATATTGAGTTGGGCGACGCTAGTTTTGGCTCGCCAATTCGCATCACGGCGCGCTGTCATCCTGGTGGTAAGGGTTTGATTAATATTGACCGCGAAGTGAATATGAGCGGTCCAAATCACGATAAAGGCATTTTTATTTTACAGAATTGGCTCAGTGCCAGTTTCTCGCATTTAGCGCCATTAAGTCTTAACGCTTCACTGGTATTTGAGCAAGAATATAATGGAGTAGAAGGAGATTCTGCCTCGTGTGCAGAGCTGTTTGCCTTGTTATCCGCCATGGCAAATTTGCCGATTCAACAAGGCATTGCGGTAACTGGTGCGCTCAATCAATTTGGCGAAGTCATGCCGATTGGCGGCGTGAACGAAAAAATTGAAGGCTATTTTAGAGTGTGCCTAGCATTAGGTTTAAATGGCAAGCAGGGCGTGCTTATTCCAAAGCGTAACCAACGCCATTTGTTGCTAGATAGTGCGGTTATTGACGCGGTTAAAAATGGCCAGTTTCATATTATCACCATAGACCACGTGCTTGAAGGTATTGAGTACCTTACGGGCGTGGCGGCGGGCGAGCAAGATGCGACAGGCAGCTACGCAGCAAACACGGTCATGGGGCATGCACAGAACGTGCTTGCGAGCTATCGTAAAACACTAGAGAGCAATCAACCAAAATCGCACAAGTTTTCAACAGATTGAATAATAAAGATAAAAATGATGAAATTGACAACAAATGCCGATTGGATAAATGGCTGTGGGCTGCGCGCTTTTTTAAAACACGCAGTATCGCTGCAGACGTTGTGGATAGCGGCAAAGTGCGCGTAGATGGTGATCGCACCAAACCTGCCAAAGAAACTAAGATTGGCATGGTTGTGAATATTCGCAATAAAGACTTTGAAATTGAAGTGCAAGTGACAGGCTTATCGAACACTCGCCGTGGCGCACCAGAGGCAGCCTTGCTCTATGTGGAGACTGAAGCGAGCAAAACCAAACGTGAAAATGCAAAAGTTACGTTAGAGTCAGATCATGCGGTGCGTGAGAGAGGTGCTGGGAGGCCAACCAAGCGCCAGTTACGAGACATAAAAAGGTTTACTGGCCTTTAACTTAAAAAACTGCTTGCAAAGTGCCGCTTAAAGTTGTTAAATTGCGTTCAATCACTGAACGGTGTGCCAAAATAACGCATGTTAACTGACGAATACCGCTACAAAATACTAAAAATCCTCGAACTTAAACCCGAGATAAGCCAGCGCGACTTAGCGCGTGAGCTTGATGTGAGCTTGGGTCGCGTTAACTTCTGTTTAAAAGCTTTAATTGAAAAAGGGCTGTTAAAAGCCACCAATTTTCGTAACAGCAAGAACAAATTAGCCTATATGTATTTGCTTACACCTAGCGGTTTAGAAGAGAAGTCGGTAATTACTGCGCACTTTTTAAAAATTAAAATGCAAGAATATGCTGAGTTAGAAAATGAAATTCAAGAACTTCGTCGCGAAGCAATGCAATTAACGCAAGGGAAATTAACCTATGGCGAGGCTCAAACATGAAGCGCTATGCAATAATCCTTTGTGGCGGCTCTGGCACGCGCCTGTGGCCGCTTTCGCGCACACTTAGGCCAAAACAGCTGCTTGCACTTAATGGCGAGCAAACTTTGCTTCAACAAACTGCAAGCCGATTATTGGCACATGTTGCTGCTACCAACTTATTCACCGTTACGCACGAGGACCATAAGTTTGAAGTAAAGGGTCAGCTGGCTGAAGTTGCGCCCGAAGCTGTGGAGAACGTATTGGCTGAACCTTGTTCGCGCAACACTTTGCCAGCGATTGCATGGGCAGTGAATAAAATTAATCAGCAGGAACCGAATGCGATTATTGGCGTATTTGCTTCAGACCACGCGATTGATAACCAGCAAGCCTTTGTAGACGCATGGACAACAGCGGAAATAGCGGCCAAAAATGATTACTTGGTGTTATTGGGCATTAAGCCGCATGAGCCTGCAACGGGCTATGGCTATATTAAGCCTAGTCAGCAATTATCTTACAGCGGGCCATTACCAGTACACCAAGTAGCGCAATTTGTTGAAAAACCAAATGTTGAAAAAGCTGCACAATTTGTGCATGATGGCTATTTGTGGAATAGCGGCATGTTTGTGTTTAAGGCCAGCACTTTTATGGGTATGTTGCAGCAATATCAGCCTGAAATCGCAAAGCAAATAAGCAAAATGACTGCAGAAAACTTTGCTGAGACTTATGCCAGTTTTCCTAATTTATCAATGGATTATGGTCTTGCCGAAAAGGTTGAAAAGATTGCGGTAGTGCCAGTAGATATGGCCTGGAGCGATTTAGGAAGTTGGGATTCTATTTATCAGCGCCATCAAAAAGATGCAGACAACAACGTGATGCATGGTGAAGTATTTGCCCAAGATACCACCAACAGCCTGTTATGGAGTCAAACTAGTCTGCTAGCTACGGCTGGCTTGGATAATATTGTGGTGATTCAAACCGCAGACGCAACTTTAGTTTGTGATAGAAGTCGTACCGAAGAAATTAAAACATTAGTAGCTCGGGTAAATGCTTTTAAGCCAGAACTCACCGAGATTCACCAAACTGTTTACCGCCCTTGGGGAAGTTACACAGTTTTGGAGGAAAGTGTAAATTTCAAAATTAAACGTATTGTGGTGAATCCAGGTGCAAAACTTTCAATGCAAATGCATAAACTCCGCGCCGAACATTGGGTTGTGGTTTCTGGAGTTGCTACCATTACCAATAACGAGATTGAATTTACACTAAACGAAAATCAATCGACGTACATATCAAAAACGCATCGCCACCGTCTAGAAAATAAAGGCACAGAGCCTCTCGCTATTATTGAAGTGCAGTGCGGTGATTATGTGGGTGAAGACGACATTGTTCGTTTTGATGATACTTATGGAAGGGCAACTGCATAGTGAAAAAAATCGCATTAATTACTGGAATCACTGGCCAAGATGGCGCCTACCTTGCAGAGTTTTTGCTCAATAAAGGCTATATCGTGCATGGTGTAAAACGTCGCGCCTCATTGTTTAACACCGATCGTATCGATCACTTGTATCAAGATCCGCATGTGGACAACAAAAACTTTGTTCTACATTATGGCGACCTTACCGATTCAACCAACCTTATTCGCATTATTCAGCAAACCCAGCCAGATGAAATCTACAACTTGGCTGCGATGAGCCATGTCGCAGTAAGTTTTGAAACGCCTGAATACACGGCCAATGCAGATGGCATTGGCACCTTACGCATACTAGAAGCTATTCGTATTTTGGGCATGGAGAAAAAAACCAAGTTTTACCAAGCTTCGACTTCTGAGCTGTATGGTCTTGTGCAAGAAACACCGCAAAAGGAAACCACCCCATTCTATCCACGTAGTCCTTATGCCGTCGCTAAGCTCTATGCCTATTGGATCACGGTAAATTACCGTGAAGCTTATGGCATTTATGCCTGTAACGGCATTCTGTTTAACCATGAAAGCCCAGTGCGCGGCGAAACCTTTGTCACGCGCAAAATCACCCGTGCATTGGCGCGCATCAAACTTGGTCTGCAAGATTGTTTATACCTAGGCAATATGGACGCCCTTCGTGATTGGGGCCATGCCAAAGATTACGTAGAGATGCAATGGCTGATGCTGCAACAAGAAACAGCGGAAGACTTTGTCATTGCCACCGGAGTGCAATACAGTGTACGCGACTTTGTGAATGCGGCCGCTAGAGAGCTCAATATGCACATTACCTGGCAAGGTGCTGGTATCGATGAAAAAGGTTATTTAGACAGCAAATGCGTGGTGCAAGTAGACTCGCGCTACTTCCGTCCAACCGAAGTTGAAACCTTGCTAGGTGACCCCACTAAAGCTAAACAAAAACTGGGCTGGACCCCAAAAATCACCTTCCATGAACTAGTCACAGAAATGGTACGTGAGGATTACAAATCAGCGCAACGTGATGAATTGATCAAGAAGCATGGCTATCAAGCCATGGATTACCACGAGTAATTTAAGCATGGATAAAGACGCTAAGATTTATGTGGCAGGGCATCGTGGGCTAGTTGGCTCGGCCTTAATACGCCAGCTGAATATGCAAGGTTACAGTAATGTGGTTACACGCACGCACGCCGAATTAGATTTAATAAATCAACAAGCAGTTGTAGACTATTTTATACAGGAAAAGCCAGAATACGTATTTTTGGCGGCAGCAAAGGTCGGCGGCATTCATGCTAATAATACTTATCCTGCAGAATTTATCCATGAAAATTTGGCGATTCAAACTAACGTGATTCATCAATCCTATCTGGCAGGCGTTAAGAGGTTACTTTTTTTAGGTTCAAGCTGCATATACCCCCGCGATTGTCCGCAACCTATTAAAGAAGAGTATTTGCTTACCTCAGAGCTAGAGCCGACCAATCGTCCTTATGCCTTGGCTAAAATCGCCGGTATTGAAATGTGCTGGAGTTACAATCGTCAATATGGCACACAGTATTTAGCTGTCATGCCGACTAACCTATATGGACCAGGTGATAGCTATCATCTTGAAAATAGTCATGTCATTCCAGCGTTGATTCGCAAATTTCATGAAGCTAAAGTTAACAACCAACCAACTGTAACTGTTTGGGGTACTGGTACACCCAAACGTGAATTTCTCTATAGTGATGATATGGCAGAAGCTTGTGTTTTCATACTAAATTTGGCAGATGAGGTTTTTAAGCCTTTGTTAGCTTCTGATAGAAATGATGGTTTGCCACCTTTGGTCAATATTGGGACGGGTCGAGACGTTACGATTAAAGAACTTGCTGATTTGGTGAGTTCAGTGGTCGGATACACGGGGAAATTGGAATTTGATAGTACCAAACCAGATGGCACCATGCGTAAATTAATGGATGTTAGTTTTATAAACTCCTTAGGATGGCAAGCTAGTAGGGATTTTGTTGAAGGTCTGCAGCTTGCTTATCAGAATTTTGTAGAAATCTTGGGTTAAAATAGACGTTATTATTTTTTGTAGGTGGGTTGGGGCTGGGCATCAACCAAAAAACATCTACAAGACTAAAATCGATGGTTGAAATAGAGGGTAGTTTACGTAGAGGTGGGATGTAATATTTATATATGGTCGATATATAGCTTTAGCTTCCGATGTGAGTGGGAAATAGTATTAGCTCGCTTAGTTTTCATTTTGATGCTTAGCGATATTGCTAACCGTTGACAATGAAACGAATAGAGTATACATTCCACATATAGCACATATATGGAGTTAAAATCATGTCCCAATTGCACTTTTATGTCCCGGATGAAGTTGAAGCGCAAATACGGATAAGCGCAAAGAAGGCTAATTTACCGCTTTCTAAATATTTGGCTGACCTTGTTAAGCGCGAAACGGACGCACAAAATCAATGGCCAGCAGGCTATTTTGATTTATTCGATGCATGGCAAGGCGGACCGCAAAATAGACCCGCTGAGTTAGTGCTTGAAACGCGGAACAGTTTCAATTGATACGGTTGTTAGACACCAATGCCTGCATTCAGTTATGGCAACGCAAAAACTTAAATGCGCGCAGGCATTTTGCACAATATAGCCCTACTGACATCGCTTTGTGTAGTGTGGTCAAGGCAGAGCTTTTGTTTGGAGCATTGCGCAGCGAGTACAAAGAAAATAATCTACAATTGCTACAAAAATTATTTGCGCCGTTACAAAGCTTTGATTTTGATGATATTGCTGCAGAACATTACGCACAAATTCGTGCTGATCTAACCGCCCAAGGGTGTTTGATTGGTGCTAATGATTTAATGATTGCCGCGATTGCACGCGCCAACCACGTCACGTTGATCACGCATAACACAAGTGAGTTTAGCCGAGTAAAAGGTCTTGCGATTGAAGATTGGGAACTTTAGCGATGTTAATGGGGATGCGCGCATCAATAGTCACTATTCATGAATTTAGATACTTTCCTTGAAAATGATTAAAATGTTAGGAAATAGTCAATGGCTTATTAAATCAATCTACGGCATTAGCTTCCGATGTGCGTGATAAAATGGCATTAGCTTCCGACGTGAGTGAGAAACGGCATTAGCGTACCAACATCTGCATTCATTTTTGTGGAATAAAATATAACTTAGCGATTTAAGTACTGGCAAGTTCGAGAAGCATTAATGCTTTCGAAAGACCTGCAAATAATATACCTGTTGAAACCTCTATAGGTATCATTCAGGTCATTTATGCTAAGTAGTAAAAGATATTAACACTTTTTGATTGTGGACTTTGGCTCATCAATT
>JANYCB010000078.1 GCA_025360485.1 Methylotenera sp.
GCTTGAGTGTATTGCCCGCCCGCCGCCGCTACAGTTGATGTGACCTCGGAATCAATCATCGCCACACAAGTGTATAACAAGCCGATTACCCAGCAAGCAATGAGCGAGGCATAAGCGCCACCCTTACCTACAGTAAAATTCCAGCCCATAAACTCACCCACCAACACAATACCTACGCCCAACGCCCAAATATGAAACGGGTTGAGCACTTTAAGCATGGCGATGCGTTTATTACTAGGTGTTGCTGTTGCAGTAGCCATAATTAATTCTCCCCATCTAGCGCAACACCGTGTGCGACTTCATCTTCTGCACCTTCACGTGAGCTCATTAGATATTCTTCATCATATTGCGATGAAACCATAAATGCATCTACTACCATCCATGCCAGCATAATCGCCGACAGTCCCCATGCTGCGTACATTAAAACATTCCAAAATCCCATGATGTTTCTCCCCAAATTGTGAGTAACTCTTTAATTATGATCGATTTAATTGTCGAACTTTTCTGCAATAACTTCGCGATATTGCTTATCGGATATTTTCAACATTAACGCAAAATAGCCAACGACGACTACAATCGTAATGATGAGCATCATCGGATCGATGGCGTAATCAAATCGGCTGTTAATAAGCGCTGCTGCTTTGTCTGGGTCGTAACCAAGATTAACCCACTGCGCTTGTTCTATAGCATTTTGACCTAACGATTCCCAAGTTACTTTGACCACTTCTGCAGTTGCTGCGGGCGCATCCGCAGGCTTGGCATCTTGCTTCATCAGCAATGGCAACATCAAACTGGCATACACCAATACAAGAATCAATACGCTGTCAAAGATTTGACCGAACATGCCCTGCTTGGGCGGCGTGTAATGTTTACTCATGAGGTGCTCCTATTTTGTTTTTTGGCAGCCAGGTTTGCATCCAAATGCTGAATATCTAGGCCATAAATAAAGTCTTTATCTTCGCGCAAATGCTTAGTCATCGCGTAAACAGAGGCGGTGTTAAACACCAATAGGATAAAACAGGAAATGTACAGCACAAGACGAATATTAGTGTCTTCTACAATACCAAGAATGGCGAACAATACAAAAATGACTGTAGCCCATAATAAACCCACATCAAACCATGACAGCAAGCAATCCCGCTGATACATGTCATTCATTCTCTTTTTAATATCATTACTCATGACGCTCTCCTCAAATTTTTATAGTAATAATTAGTAAAAAAATTGAGTAGTCACCAGAAAGGTGCTTTGAGTAAATAATGACAAGATTGCAAGCGGCTTAACATACTTACAACCCCTTGTGATGAAACAAAACAGGGGTAAAAGAAAAGGAAGCAACGCTTTTATAAATGAACCATATTCCCATTAACAAGCAATTGCAAGGGGAGGTCATGATTGCTTCATAATAAATATTGTTCATAATGCCACTTCCTTTTAAACCCGATTTTTAAGTTAATGCTTTAAATCGGGCAATTAAGTCAAAAGATTAAAATTTAGTTACTCCTGGTATCCAGTTAGTCCCAGCCAATGGCACTTGCGCCATTGCTGATGCTTCTATGGTTAACGCTACCAAATCTTCGGGTTCTAGGTTATGCAAATGCGATTTACCACATGCCCGAGCAACCACCTGCGCTTCCATCGTCATCACTGCAATATAGTTCGCCAGTCTGTGTCCTGCTTTAACAGGATCAATCCGCTTCATCAACTCTGGGTCTTGTGTGGTGATACCTGCAGGGTCTTTGCCTTCGTGCCAATCATCGTATGCGCCAGCCGTAGTGCCAAGTTTTTGGTATTCTGCTTCCAAATGTGGGTCGTTATCACCAAGCGCAATCAAAGCGGCTGTACCAATGGCAACTGCATCAGCACCTAAAGCAATTGCTTTAGCCACATCAGCACCGTTACGAATACCTCCAGAAACAATCAACTGCACGCTGTTTTTACCATTGCGATACATCCCTAAATCTTGCAAGGCCTTAACCGCAGGGCGAATAGCTGCCAAAATTGGTATGCCCACATGCTCGATAAATACTTCTTGTGTAGCCGCAGTACCCCCTTGCATACCGTCTAGCACAATTACATCTGCACCAGCTTTCACTGCAAGCGCAACGTCAAAGTAAGGACGAGTCGCACCGATTTTCACGTAGATTGGTTTTTCCCAATCCGTGATTTCACGGATTTCATTAATTTTAATTTCCAAGTCATCTGGCCCTGTCCAGTCAGGATGACGACAAGATGAACGTTGATCAATACCTTCTGGCAAACAGCGCATCTTAGCTACCCGCTTAGTGATTTTTTGACCTAGCAACATACCACCACCACCTGGTTTTGCACCTTGACCAATCACCACTTCAATGGCATCAGCCTTGCGCAAATCATCAGGATTCATACCGTAACGTGATGGAAGATATTGATACACTAAAGTAGTTGAATGACCACGTTCTTCTTGCGTCATGCCGCCATCACCCGTAGTCGTACTTGTACCTGCTGCAGATGCACCACGGCCTAATGCTTCTTTTGCTCGACCTGATAATGACCCAAAACTCATACCAGCGATGGTGACTGGTGTTCTCAGGTGAATAGGTTTTTTAGCAAACCGTGCCCCCAGTACCACATCCGTGCCGCATTTTTCACGGTAGCCTTCAAGCGGATAGCGACTTACTGATGCGCCAAGAAATAATAGGTCGTCGAAATGTGGCAACTTACGTTTAGAGCCTCCACCCCGGATATCATAAATACCAGTAGCTGCAGAGCGTCGAATTTCAGAGTTTGTGTACGCATCAAACGTTGCGGACTGACGCGGCGTAGTTTGCGGAGTTTTATGTATTGTATCTGTTGATTTATCGTCGCTCATTTTAGTATGCTCCTGCATTATCGACATGGAAGTGGTAAAGCGTACGGGCAGAGCCATATTGGGTAAAACTGTCTGGGCTCACATCTTTATGGCCAGATTTAGCCAATAGATCAATGAGGATTTTTTTGCTTTCAGCATCCATGGTTTTTATTTCGCAATCAGCTCCCAAGCTTTTAACTTTTCCGCGTACAAAAACCTTAGCTTCATAAATAGAGTCGCCAAGACCTTCGCCAGCATCACCCAAAACCACAAAATTACCTGCTTGTGCCATAAATGCGGAAAAACTACCTACTGAGCCACCCACCACTACATCCGCGCCCTTCAGGGCAATGGCACAGCGTAAACCTGCGTCACCATCTATCACCAATAAGCCGCCATTGGCTGTTGCGCCAGCCGCATTGGATGCGAAGCCTTTTACATGCACAGTACCTGACATCATATTCTCAGCCACCCCACTACCAGCACTGCCTTCAATAGTCACTTTGGCCAGTTGGTTCATACCCGCCGCATAGTAACCTGCGTGACCTTTAATCGTGACATGCACGTCAGATTTCAATCCAACCGCGATACTATGTGCGCCATTTGGGTTTTCAATTACGACTGACTTTCCATTTAGACCACTTGCATCACCATGAAGGAATTGATTCACTTCACGTAATGGTTTTTTATCTAAATCAAAGTTTAGAGTTTCCATACGTACATCTCCTTTGGTGAAGGCTCGAAAACCTTCGCGTTTTTAATATCTGGCAGATGCGCCAATGAGCGAAACTCTGATGCAATGGCCACATAATCGTCATGCTCGGCAATAATGGCGGGCTTACAACCAAAAGGGTCACGCACCAAAGCGAGCTGATTTTTTGTACCCATCAATAGGGTATAAAAACCATCCAGCTCATCAAAGCCATGATTTAAAGCAGTTTCCAAGTCATCACCCTCGCGCATACGCCATTGTAGAAAGCGACAAGCGGCTTCGGTATCATTATCTGTTTCGAACTCAATACCTTCATGTTGCAATTTACGACGCAAGCTGTTAGCGTTTGATAATGAACCGTTATGCACTAAACACCAGTCTTC
>JANYCB010000084.1 GCA_025360485.1 Methylotenera sp.
GCCAAAAAAGCTGGTTTTGCACTTAAAAATGCAAATGACCTCACTATCGTAGAAGGCATTGGTCCAAAAATTAACGAACTCTTTAACGCCGCTGGCATTAAAACATTTGCACAATTGGCAGCAGCCACAGTACCGCAAATGCGTGCAATTTTAGATAAAGGTGGATCACGCTTCCGTATCGCTAATCCAAGCACTTGGGCACAACAAGGCGCGTTAGTAGCCGAAAACAAATGGGCAGAACTTAAAAAACTGCAAGATGAACTTTCTGGCGGCGTTAAAAAATAAAAGGTGACCAACATGCAAAACAATCAATCAAGCTATAACCGCTGGAGCTGGATAGTTGCGCTGATCCTTGCCTTAATTTTACTTTTGATGTTGTTCACAGGACATGGGCCAACCAATGCCTGCTGCGTAGCACCAGTTGAAGCCGCAGCACCTGTGGAACAAGCAATACCCGTAGCAGAGGCATTTGGATTTACTGCAACGGCCAACGACTTCACCAGCAAAGGTGACGGCACGAATCTTGGCTGGTTCAGTCAGTCTGATGGCCTAAAAGCTTTGTTAGCTGGCGGTGATGCTCTACAAGCAACTGGCGATGACAAAGGTGTTGTGCTCACAGGCACTGTTGATACTGATGCTATCAAGCAACAAAAAGGTGCAGACGCACAGACGTTCTTTGGGTCAGCAGTGGCCGTTGATAATCAAATTTTAGTAAAAGCTACAGAACCAGTTGCCGCAATAGAGCCGCCGCCAGCTGCTAAACTTTATTTTGATACTGGCAAAATTGCATTACCAGGGGACGCTAGCGCAACCCTTGCACCCATTGTTGAATGGCTGAAATCGCACGAGTCAGCTAAAGCGGTGTTATCTGGCTATCATGATCCACGTGGCAATCAAGCGGTTAACGAAGAGCTAGCAAAAAATCGCGCTAAATCAGTACGTGAGTCACTTAAGGCAAATGGTATTGATGAAGCCAGAATCGAAATGCGTAAACCTGAATCAGTTGATGGCGGCTCCGATCTAGCGGAAGCGCGACGCGTTGAGGTTTCTGTAGAATAGTAAATCTATCAACTTGTAAAATAAAAAAGCCGATGATTTACAACATGCCCTTTTACACCATGCCTAAATGATCCAAGCCTGTAGAGTTATCTCTATCATGTGCGTCTTTACCCTCTAATTTTATTTTTAGGCGTAAATCATTTACGGAATCCGCATTTCTTAATGCATCTTCATAACTAATCTGGTCAGCCTCATATAAATCAAACAAAGCCTGGTCAAACGTTTGCATGCCCAGTTCGCGAGAGCGTCCAATAATCTCTTTAATTTCGTGCACATCGCCTTTAAAGATTAAATCTGAAATGAGCGGTGAATTAATCATAATTTCAATCGCTGCCGAGCGGCCAATGCCATCCACTTTTGGAATCAAGCGTTGTGAAATAAATGCGCGGGTATTAAGCGATAAATCCATCAACAGCTGATGACGGCGCTCTTCTGGGAAAAAGTTAATAATGCGGTCCAATGCCTGATTGGTGCTGTTAGCATGCAAGGTTGCCAAACATAAATGCCCTGTCTCGGCGAACGCAATAGCGTAATCCATGGTTTCACGATCACGAATTTCGCCAATCAAAATCACATCAGGCGCTTGCCGCAAAGTATTTTTTAAGGCTATGCCCCAGTTATCCGTATCTACGCCCACTTCACGCTGCGTAATTATGCAATTGATATGCTCATGTACAAACTCAACAGGATCCTCAATCGTAATAATATGCCCATAACTATTTTCGTTGCGGTAACCCACCATAGCCGCCAGCGAAGTGGATTTACCAGAGCCTGTGCCTCCAACAAAAATCACTAAGCCCCGCTTAGTCATGGCGATATCTTTCAAAACTTCTGGAAGTCCTAAATCTTCGAATTTAGGAATTTTTGTCGTGATTGTTCTGAATACCAAGCCCACGCAGCCACGCTGCACAAAGGCATTCACGCGGAAACGTGCAACGCCTGGAATGCCAATGGCAAAGTTACATTCATTACTCGCATCAAACTCTGCGGTCTGCTTGTCATTCATGATAGAGCGCGCTATTTCACGCGCTTGCTGCGCCGATAACACTTGAGAGCTCACAGGCGTCACTTTGCCATCTATTTTCATAGCAGGAGGAAAGCCTGAAGTAATAAACATATCGGAGGCTTTTTTTCCAAGCATTAATCGCAGTAAATCAAATACAAACTTTTCGGCCTGACCTTTTTCCATCATCTATTCCTAATATATTGAATTAATTAGCTTAACTAGCCAATAATTGATTCTTTATTAGAGGCTTTACCACGCGCCTCTGCCGCTGAAATCACGTTGCGTCTCACCAAATCTTGTAAGTTTTGATCTAGTGTCTGCATACCAATATTTTGCCCTGTCTGAATCGCAGAGTACATTTGCGCCACTTTGTTTTCGCGAATCAAGTTTCGAATCGCTGGCGTGCCAATCATGATTTCATGCGCCGCAACACGACCTTGTTCATCTTTAGTCTTGCATAGCGTTTGCGAAATTACCGCCCGCAAGGATTCTGACAACATAGAGCGCACCATATCTTTTTCTGCCGCAGGGAATACATCCACAATACGGTCAACAGTCTTAGCGGCAGAACTGGTGTGCAACGTACCAAATACCAAATGCCCTGTTTCTGCAGCAGTCAATGCCAAGCGAATGGTTTCAAGGTCGCGCATTTCACCTACTAGAATTACGTCTGGGTCTTCTCGCAGGGCCGAGTGCAAGGCGTTTTGGAATGACAAGGTATGCGGGCCAACTTCACGTTGGTTAATCAAACATTTTTTAGATTGGTGTACAAATTCAATTGGATCTTCCACCGTTAAAATATGTCCCATTTCGTTTTCATTCACATAATCCACCATGGCGGCGAGTGTGGTCGATTTGCCCGAACCAGTTGGCCCAGTAACCAGCACAATGCCGCGTGGAGTATCGGCAATTTCTTTAAAAATTGGCGGACAATTGAGTTCTTCTAAAGTTAAAATTTTAGATGGAATGGTACGAAATACCGCGCCAGAACCTCGCTGGTGATTAAACGCATTGACACGAAAGCGAGCCAAATTTGGGATTTCAAACGAAAAATCGCATTCCAGCGTTTCTTCATATATCTTGCGCTGACCATCGTTCATGATGTCATACACCATATCGTGCACCTGCGTGTGATCCATTGATGGCACGTTAATTTTACGTATATCACCGTGCACGCGTATCATCGGCGGCAGCCCTGCAGATAAGTGCAAATCTGATGCTTTATTCTTAACCGAAAAGGCGAGTAAATCTGAAATATCCACTATCAGCTCCTGCTATAATAAGTTCGTTAAGCCAACTTTTAATAAACCACATAAGGTTTATTGCTTAGATAATTGAATTATGACCACAATTTCTGATTCCTTGCAAGTAATTCGAGCAACAATTCTGCATGCGCGGCATGCTGCTATGCGGAATGATGAAATTTTACTGCTCGCAGTGAGCAAAGCGCAGCCAGCCCAAAAGCTACGCGAAGCTTATTTAGCTGGCCAGCGCGCATTTGGCGAAAATTATGTGCAGGAAACCATTACCAAGCAAGAACAATTAAAAGATTTGGCCATTGAATGGCATTTTATCGGTCCGATTCAAAGCAATAAAACGCAATTTATCGCGCAACATTTTGATTGGGTACATTCAGTGGATAGATTAAAAATTGCAATGCGTTTAAACGAAGCGCGATCGCAATCACTCGCGCCATTAAATGTATGCATTCAAATTAACAGCAGTGAGGAAAGCTCCAAGAGTGGTGTGGATATTGACTCTCTGGCTAATCTGGCAAAAGAAATAGTTGTCATGCCACATCTAAAGTTACGCGGCCTAATGGCAATCCCCGCACCCACAAAAGATCTTGCAAAACAACGTGCGCAATTTAAAATGGTGGCTGATACATTTAAAATGCTCAAACAAAATTTTGAACTAGATACTTTATCAATTGGCATGTCCGATGACTATATTGCGGCGATACATGAAGGTGCTACCATAGTACGTATTGGCTCGGCCATTTTCGGCAAAAGAGCGCCAAATTTTAAGAATGAGAATTAGCAGATGAAATTAGGATGCCAACTAGGGTTTGTCGGCGGCGGCAACATGGCGCAAGCTTTGATTGTAGGTTTAAAATCCCAGCAATTCACCATGAGCAATATTACGGTAGTGGAGCTGGACGCCAGCAAGCGCGCCGACCTAAATCAATATTTAGGCGTAAATACATCGGCTGATTTGGCCAGTATGCAGGCTTGTGACGTAATCGTATTGGCCATTAAGCCACAGCAATTGCCCGCGCTGGCTAAAACACTTGCACCTTTGCTGAAGCAACAATTAATTATTTCAATTGCCGCTGGCATTCGTTTGGCTGATTTATCGCGCTGGCTTGGCGATTACGCAACGATTATCCGCGCCATGCCTAACACGCCTGCGCAGATACAAGCAGGCGTTACAGGCTTATATGCAATGCCTAATGTTAATAAAACGCAAATTGCAATGGCAGACCAAGTGCTAAGCGCTGCTGGAAGCACTTTATGGTTGGATTCTGAAGAAAAATTAGACGCTATCACCGCCATTTCTGGTAGCGGCCCTGCGTATGTGTTCTATTTAATTGAAGCGTTACACGAAGCTGCACTTCAATTGGGCCTAAACGAAACTCAAGCCAAACAACTTAGCCTCGCCACCTTCAAGGGCGCCAGCTTATTAGCTGATGCCAGCAACACGCCGATTGCCACTTTGCGTGAGCAAGTTACGTCAAAAGGCGGTACAACAGAGCAAGGCCTACTAAGCTTACAAAACTCACAAGTGAAACAAGCCATTGTACTTGCGGCTAAAAAAGCCTGTGAGCGCGCTAAAACACTTGGTGACGAACTGGGGGGTATGTAATGTTTTCTACTGCGCTCGATTTTTTACTTACTACCGTTTTAAATTTGCTCACCATGCTATTTCTATTGCGCTTTTATTTGCAATTGTGCAGAGCACCATTCAATAATCCGCTGACTTACATGGTGGTTTCACTCACTGATTTTGCGGTAAAGCCTATGCGCAGATTCGTTCCTAGCTGGGGGAAAATCGATTTATCTACATTGCTATTAGCGCTACTTACACAATTTTTATTGCAACTCAGTTTACTCTGGCTGCGTGATTTTCCACTTGGTCTTGCAGGTCATTCTGCATGGGTAGGCCTAATAGGCATGAGCCTATTAGGCGTATTACGCACTAGTCTAGACGTATTTTTTTACGCCATAATGTTGCAAGTGATCTTAAGTTGGGTAAACCCACACACACCCATCACCAGTGTACTTAACAGCCTCACCAAACCAATACTGGCGCCAATACAACGTGTTTTACCCATGACAAGTGGCATTGATTTCTCGCCTATTATTGCGCTCATTTTTTTGCAAATGCTAAATGTTTCGGTAATCAAAACGCTAGAAGCGCAGTTATTATTGCTTTTCTAGCGTTTTGATTTTATCAGGTTCAAGTTTTATCCATTTTCAATAAAAGCTAAATTTCAATTTATAATAAACCTATGAGCACAGACACATTACAAGCCAAGGTCAACGAATACCAAGCGTGGCGCACCAACTTAACCAATACTATTTCTGAATATCGCGATTGGCTTGCCACAAGTGAGCAAACCGATGCGCTGCTAGAACTGCGTTTGTATGATGTATTGGAGATGCTGAAGCGCGATCAGCTAGTGATGGCGTTTTTAGCGGAATTTTCGCGCGGTAAAACCGAAACGATTAACGCGCTATTTTTTGCAGATTTCAACCAACGCTTGCTACCAAGTGAACCTGGCCGCACCACCATGTGCCCAACTGAGATTTTTTGGGATGGGCGCGAAGAGCCCTGTATTAAATTGCTGCCCATTGACACCCGCATCAGCGATGACTCCCTTACCTATTTAAAAACCACGCCAAATGCTTGGCAAAAATTTAGATTAAATGTCGATTCACCCGAAGAAATGAAAGAAACGCTTCGTAAACTCGTTGAGCAAAAAGAAGTGACGCAAGGCGAAGCAGAAGAACTGGGCTTATTCAATCCACAAGATATCGGGATGATTCACGAACTAGAAACGCAAGGCTTATTGAAAATTCCTGTTTGGCGCCACGCCATCATTAATTACCCCCATCCGCTGCTTAAAAGCGGCTTGGTAGTGATTGATACGCCCGGTCTCAACACCTTAGGTGCAGAGCCAGAACTCACACTTAATATCATCCCAAATGCACATGCAGTATTGTTTTTAACGGCGACTGACACGGGTATAACGCAATCGGACATGCAAATTTGGAATGACTTTATTAAAGGCCGCGCCAAATATAAACTGGTCTTGCTCAACAAAATTGATATGTTGTGGGATGACCTAAAACCCAAACAAGACGTGCTGAATGAAATTGAAAAGCAGGTGAATATTACTGCGCATCAGCTAGGCATATCGCCCGAAAGCGTATTTGCCATTTCTGCGCAAAAAGCCCTGGTCGCTAAAATTAAAAAAAATACCGATCTATTGCAACGAAGCGGCATTATTGAATTAGAAACTACTTTGGGCAACCAAATCATCCAAGCCAAGCATGAAATTTTGGGCAGAACTGTTGCCAGTGAATGTAGCGAAATGATTAAAAATTCGCGCAAAATCGTACAAAATCGTCTTACTACGCTACGTGAGCAAGTAAATGAATTACGCACTTTAAGGGGTCAAAATATTGATGCCTCTATCAATATTCTAGCCAAAGTGGTTTCAGACAGGAAACGTTACGAGGCATCGATTCCTACATTCAATCAGGCGAATGACAAAATCACGCATCTAGGTAAAAAATTGTTGCGCCATTTAAGTCTGGCTTACTTAGACACCTCACTCGCAGAAAGTCGCCAAGTCATGGGCGATAGCTGGACCACCATAGGTCTCAATCATGGCATGCGTAATCTCACTAAAAAAGCGAATGATTTAGCAGCGCATGTCACTAAAGAAAGCAGCGCTATCAAACAACTGGCTGAAAACGTATATGAAGTTTTTCAATCAAAACATGGATTTGAGGTATTCGATCCACCTGCGCTAGATATGTCAAATTTTATCAATAATATGAAATCGTTAGAAAAAATAACGGATGATTTTTGTACTGACCCAGTCAATGTTTTAACTGAAAAACACTTTTTAATTCGTAAATTTTTCTTAGGCCTGGGCACGCAAACCCAAAAAATATTTGAGCACGCTGAAAAGGACTGTGGACGCTGGTTAGAAGATGTGCTTGGTGTTCTCAAAACGCAAATGAACGCGCACAAAACCAGTCTAGATGAGCGCACTAAAAACTTAACGGAGGCTAATGCCAGTGCAGAAGCTTTGGATCATCGACTTGCTATTATAGAAAATGAATACGCTGCCATCGCTAAACAAAGTCAAACATTAGACACCATGTTGTTACAACTGATGAAAGCCGTGCAACCCGCCATAAAAGCCAAAGTAGAAGCTGAAAAAATTAGTGCGGAATTTGAAAAAACTTTGAAACTACCTGACATGACATTTTTAAATGTCCCACAATCTACCCCTGCCACTTAAACCCATACAAGTTAAATCCATACAATATCAAATGCCTCACGCGCGTACTGGTTATCAGCCTGTAACGTCACGCGCTTATTTATAAAGTCAGATAAATTCGCCAAACTTTGCGACTCTTCGTCCAACAGCAAATCAATCACGCTGGTTGATGCAATCACTTTAAATTCTTTGGCATTAAATTGTTTCGATTCTCGCAATAATTCACGCATAATTTCGTAGCAAATCGTCTGTGCAGTTTTATGTTCGCCACGTCCATCGCATACTTCACATGTTTCACACAGTAAATGCGCCAAACTTTCGCGCGTACGTTTACGTGTCATTTCCACCAAGCCCAGCGAAGTAAAGCCATTGATGCCAGTGCGTGCACGATCTACATCAACGGCTTTTTTCAGCTCTTCCAGTACAGTTTCGCGTTGTGCATCTTCATCCATATCAATAAAATCAATAATGATAATACCACCTAAATTGCGCAACCTAAGCTGGCGCGCGATGCACTGTGCGGCTTCCAGGTTGGTTTTAAAAATCGTGTCTGATAAATTTTTTCCGCTGACAAAACTACCGGTATTCACATCAACTGTAGTTAGCGCTTCAGTTTGATCAAAAATTAAATAACCGCCAGATGTAAGCTCAACTTTACGAGATAAAGCGCGCTCAATTTCTTTCTCGATATTATAAAAATCAAAAATAGGCCGTTCACCTTGGTAGTGATACAACGGCTTCACCGCTTTTGCCACATAGAGTTCAGCAAACTCTTTCAATTGCTCATAAGTCAGCTTGGAATCCACGCGAATGCTCACTGTTTGATCATTCACCACGTCACGCAACATGCGCCTAGGTAGGCTTAAGTCATAAAATACTAGCGAGCGCTCAGTGGCATTTTTACTATCCACCTGAATTTTCGCCCAGACTTTTTGCAGATATTCAATATCAGCCAGCAATTCCTCATCTGACGCGGTTTCTGACATGGTGCGGATAATAAAACCGCCTGTTCTCTTCTCTGGAAGCAGACCCAGCAAACGATTACGCAGGTGTTCGCGCTCATCTTCATCCTCAATACGTTGTGATACGCCGATATGATCTTGATGCGGCAAAAATACTAAAAATCGCCCCGCAATGCTAATTTCTGTTGTTAGGCGTGCGCCCTTAGTACCAATTGGCTCTTTAATGACTTGCACAATAATCGATTGACCTTCGCGCAGCACTTCTTGAATCGGCCGCTCAGTTTGTGACTCGCCCTCAATATGGCAATCCATTACATCTGCTGCATGCAGAAACGCCGCGCGTTGCAGGCCAATTTCCACAAAAGCTGATTGCATGCCTGGCAGCACACGACAAACCTTGCCACGATACACATTGCCTACAATGCCAAGCGAGGAGCTGCGCTCGATATGCAGTTCTTGCGCGATACCATGCTCCATCACCGCTACGCGCGTTTCTTGCGGCGTTACATTAATTAATATTTCTTGTCCCAAATCGTGTTTACCTTAAATATTTATCCAACAACAAAGCTGTCTCATGCACAGGTAAGCCCATCACGCCAGTATAACTACCCTCAATGCGCATTATCCAATTGCCCGCCAAGCCTTGTATGGCGTAACTTCCCGCTTTATCTCTATGCTCGCCAGTGACGATATAAGCCTCTATCATAGCATCGGTAAGCGGCATCATCTGCACCAAAGTGGTATTTAATGCGCTTTCCAGCTTGCCTTTAAACACCACAGTAATAGCCGTATGCACTTGATGTGTGGTGCCAGATAGTTTTTTAAGTATATTGTAAGCATCTGCATCATGTTCAGGCTTGCCAAATATTTCACGCCCAAGCGCAACCGTAGTATCTGCAGCCAAAATCGGTAAATCAGCATGCTGACCATCCAATTTTTTAAACACTGCCAAAGCCTTATGTTCAGCCAAACGCGTTACATACTGTTCAGGAAACTCATCCGTAAGCACCGCCTCTTCTATATCGGCAGGCATCACAAGGCAATCTATATTCATTTGTTTTAGTAGCTCAACGCGCCGAGGACTTTGCGAAGCCAGTATAATTTTTTTAAACATCCGCCTACTTTAATTTACTATATGAAATTATCAAAATGAAAGTTAATGTATGACTAATTGGGCTTATTTAATAAAAATCACTATTGCCCTGCTCGCTATCGTCAATCCGATTGGCAGCGTACCTATTTTTATTAGCGCCACTGATGGCTGGAGTAAACCTGATCGCGATAAAACGGCTCAAACTGTGGCCTTGACGGTATTTATAGTACTAGCCGTTTCAGCATTTATTGGTGATGCCGTTTTGAATTTTTTCGGCATAAGTATCCCATCATTTCAGGTTGGTGGAGGTATTTTGCTGATGCTTATTTCCATCTCCATGATGCACGGCAAACAAGGTGGCACCAGACAAACTGACGAAGAAGCTCTCAGCTTGACTGAGCGTGAAGTCATCGCAATTGTGCCACTTAGTATCCCATTGTTAGCAGGCCCTGGGGCAATTTCCAGCATGATTTTAAATGCGCAACAACAATCCAGTTTTTTAGGGCACTTATCACTGATTATCCCTGTTTTTATTATTGCTGTGATTATTTGGTTGGTACTTAAATTATCCAATGCTATTTCACATCAACTTGGCACGATTGGAATCAACATTGTTACGCGACTAATGGGTTTAATTTTAGCGGCGATGGCAGTTGAATTTATCGCGCACGGTTTAACAGGCTTATTTCCGCAATTAGCCCGTTAGCGTTAAAATGACAGTATTGAAATTAAGAAACTATAAAGAAAACATTAAGTCGTGAAAAAACAACCCTGGAAACCCAATGCCACCGTCGCAGCAATTATCGAGCAAAACGGCAAGTTTTTGTTAGTAGAAGAAGAAACTGACCGCGGTAATCGCTACAATCAGCCAGCTGGCCATTTGGAAGATGGCGAAACGCTATTGCAAGCGGTCATCCGTGAAACGATGGAAGAATCTGCTTACGAGTTTATGCCAGATGCTTTGCTAGGGGTTTACCATTGGAAGCACGACCACAACGACACCACGTATTTACGTTTTGCCTTTATTGGCAAAGTAGGAAAGCACTATCCTATGCAAGAACTTGATACTGGCATCGTGCAAGCGGTATGGATGAGCATCGACGAAATACGCGATAAAGCAGGCCTGATGCGTAGCGAGCAAGTGTTAAGCTGTATTGAAGACTATTTAGCAGGTAAAAGCTATCCACTAGAAGTGATTACTAACTTATGAGCAAACAAAAAGTAGTTGTGGGTTTATCTGGTGGCGTAGATTCTTCAGTCACCGCCATGCTGCTGAAACAGCAAGGTTATGAAGTCGTTGGCCTTTTTATGAAAAACTGGGAAGACGACGACGATGAATACTGCTCATCTAAGCAAGATTTAATTGATGCAGTCTCAGTGGCCGATAAGCTTGGGATTGAAATTGAAGCGGTGAATTTTAGTAAAGAATACAAAGACCGCGTGTTTGCCAATTTTTTAGAAGAATACCAAGCAGGTCGCACGCCCAACCCGGATATTTTATGCAACGCGGAGATTAAGTTTAAAGCCTTCCTCGACCACGCCATGGGCTTAGGCGCAGATTTGATTGCCACTGGGCATTATGCGCAGGTGCGTGAAAATCCATTAAAACCGGGTAGCTATCAATTGCTAAAAGCCGATGATGGTAGCAAAGACCAAAGCTATTTCTTATATCGTTTAAACCAAGCGCAGCTTAGTAAAACGCTATTTCCACTTGGTACTTATTTAAAACGCGAAGTGCGCGAAATGGCGCGTCAAGCGGGATTAATCAATGCCGAGAAAAAAGACTCTACCGGCATATGTTTTATTGGCGAACGGCCGTTTCAGGAATTTTTACAACGTTATCTACCCAAAAAACCCGGTGATATTAAAACCCCAGAGGGCAAAGTGGTTGGTCAACATGAAGGCTTGATGTACTACACTTTAGGTCAGAGACAGGGCTTAAAAATCGGTGGCAGCCGCGACAGTAATGGCGAGCCGTGGTTTGTCGCTGCAAAAGATATGGCAAAAAACGAACTCATTGTCGTGCAAGGCCATGAACACCCATTATTACTGAGTGATGGTTTAACCGCCAGCCAACTCACGTGGATTGATAACGAAGTACCGATTACAAACTGGGTATATGCTGCCAAAACGCGCTACCGCCAGCCCGATGCGCCTTGCGAAATTGATGCACTCAATACGTTTGAAGTTGATATAAAATTCGGCCAAAAACAATGGGCAATCACCCCCGGTCAATCTGCTGTGGTGTATGAAAGCAATGTTTGCCTAGGTGGTGGCATTATCACCGCCGCTATTTAGTCATTAAAAGCAGAGTCTAAGCCCGATTTAACCTTTTGTTTTAAAGATACAAACTGCGGCATCCGCCCTAAAATTGTTTTAATAGAAAACTTTGGGTCAGATAGGCTAAATATGGCTTACGTATTTAAAAATGCACAAGGCAAAATTGTTGCTGCCAGTGCAGCAGAAAGCTTCGGCAATGGTTGGGCTTTTGTTGACGACAATAGCAAAGAGTATCTTGAGTTTTTAGAAGACACCTTAGCCGAAAGTGCACCATTTCGCGAGAGTGACCTGCAAATGGCACGCGTCGTAGAGGATTTAATCTCGATGCTGATTGATAAAAACGTGATTCGCTTTACCGACTTCCCAGAAGCGGCACAAAAACGCTTGAACGACAGGCAAAGCATGCGCAAAAGAACGCAACTTTCTAAGCTTGTAGATGATAGTGACGATATTATTTTCAGCTAAACAGCCTTTAAAGTGCATGCTCTGCAACCGTAAAGGTTGTCCCCGCAGAATATACCAGCTAAAGCTGGTTATTCATGCGTGAAAGGCGCATGGATATTGCCTAGCAGGGCATGTATATTTAAATCATCGTTATCAACACCTGTTTGTTTAAAATTATTCAGAATCACAACTATAACAATAATAGTAAATATAATAACTATTGCTAATATTTTTTTATTTTTTAACATAGGGTGATTGGCTCCATAACCTTTATAAAATCATCAGACCGCCACTGGCATTGTCTGCTTAAAACTCGGCCGCTTCACCAATACACTGTAATGTTTCGCCAAATTAGGATAATTATCTTGCCAATTCAAATGTTTAAAGCGTAAGTCCAAATAACCTAACGTACACCCTAAAGCAATATCCGCCAAGCTAAACGTCTCATTTACGCACCACTTCTTCTTGAAAATATCCAAATTAAGCATTTCTAAACCACGCATGGTTTTATCCATCTGCTTATCAATATTGGCTTGCGACTGTTGTTCTGGCGGCCTGCGCCCTTCTAACATCGCAGCCACCGCTGCATCGCAAACGCCGTCTGCAAGCGCTTCCCAACGGCGCACCCAAATTTTACTGCTATGGTCTGTTGGAATTAAATGGGTACCTGGCGCACGATTGTCTAAATACTCCACAATCACGCGAGAATCGTAAACACTGTCGCCATCATCTAACACTAATACTGGCACTTTACCAAGTGGATTATGATTTTTAACTGGACAATCTGGCTCGCTCAAAACCACCTCTTGTAGCGCGACATCAATGTGCTTCTCGAGGGCGACAATGCGTACTTTGCGGGCATAAGGACTGTTAACTGTATATAAAAGCTTCATGGTATGGTGTGCGTAATTAATGACTTATCTGCATTATAATGGAAATATGCCTACACCTCTATTCACACAACAATACCCACGTGGCTCAGAAGCGTTTAATGCCTTAGTGAATCAAAATGTGAGCATCGCTTTAAGCGAGGACATTGGTAGCGGCGACTACACTGCGATGCTTATCCCCGCCTCGCAACAGGCCGTGGCGACGATTATCTCGCGCGAAAGTGCCGTTATTTGCGGTATCGATTGGGTAAACGCCTGCTTTCATCAACTTGATAAAAATATCAAACTAAAATGGTTGGTGGTTGAGGGCGAAAAAATCGCACCCAATCAATTGCTGTGCGAGATTTCAGGCAATGCACGTGCGCTACTTTCGGCTGAGCGCTGCGCTTTAAATTTTCTGCAAACGTTATCTGCCATAGCTACTCAAACACGCGAATATGTTGAGGCGATTGCCGGTACAAAATCACAGATTTTAGATACGCGCAAAACGCTTCCTGGATTAAGACTTGCGCAAAAATACGCCGTGACTGTGGGCGGTGGCGCGAATCAGCGACTGGCTTTGTACGATGGCATTTTAATTAAAGAAAATCATATTGCCGCAGCAGGCAGTATCCATGCGGCTCTTGAGCATGCCTTAAAAATTGATAAAAATGCCTCAAATAAAAATATCAGTATTCAGATTGAAGTTGAAAACTTGGATGAATTACAACAAGCGCTAGACGCTGGCGCAACCAGCATTTTGCTGGATAACTTTAGCATTGCGGACATGCAAGAGGCTGTACACATCACCAATAAGCGAGCGCTGCTTGAGGCTTCTGGAAACGTGAATTTAAGCACCGTACGCAAAATTGCAGAAACGGGCGTGGACCGCATTTCGGTTGGTAGTCTCACAAAAAATATCCGTGCCATTGATTTATCTATGCGAATCAAATAGCATGGAGTCCAATATGAAGCCAAATCAAACACCAAATCATACAACAGTGCAACCCGCGACTAAGGCTTCTAGTTTGGCTCGATCTAAAACCAAACTGAATTTAGGTGATGTACTGCGCATGATGGTGAACGATGCCAAAATTGACAAAGCGGATGCTGAAAAGCTGTATAAAGACCGCAAACTCGATAGCTCGAACCTGCACCCGATTATTATTATAGGCGAGCAGAAATGGAAAGAATTACGCGCGCCACATAAATTAATGAACGCGGATTATTTATCGCGCTGGCTTGCAAGCCAGGCAGGACTTGATTTCTACCATATCGATCCGCTCAAGCTCGACTTCACCTCGGCTGCTCAAATGGTTTCTAAGGCCTATGCTGAGCGCCTTAAAATTATGCCGATTTCGATTAAAAATGGCGAGGCGACCATTGCAACGGCTGACCCTTACCAAACCGATTGGATTCCTGATTTAGAGCGTATTTTGGGCATGACCATCAAATTAGTGGTAGCGAATCCGCTGGAAATTAGTCGTTATTTGCCTGAAATTTACAACCTTGCCCACTCGATAAGCTCAGCCAATAGCGCTAAGGCTGGCCAAATTGTTGGCGTGCAAAATTTTGAGCAACTGATTGAACTTGGCAAAGATAAGAACCTAGACGCTAACGAGCAACACGTGGTGAATATTGTGGATTGGCTACTGAAATATGCGTTTGAACAACGCGCCAGTGACATTCACTTGGAACCGCGCCGCAGCATGGGCATGATGCGCTTTCGCATTGATGGCGTTTTGCACCAAGTATATCAATTGCCTAGCAACATTATGAACGCCATTACTAGCCGCATTAAACTACTTGGGCGCATGGATATGGTAGAAAAGCGCCGCCCGCAAGATGGCCGCATTAAAACTATTAGCAATGACGGCACCGAAATTGAGCTACGTTTATCCACCATGCCAACCGCTTTTGGCGAAAAACTGGTGATGCGGATTTTTACACCAGATGTCATTGTGCAAGATTTTATTCAGCTCGGTTTCTCGAAAAAACAAGCGGATTTATGGGCAGACTGGACCAAAGCGCCTAATGGCATTATTTTGGTGACAGGGCCGACTGGTTCTGGCAAAACCACCACTTTATATTCAACACTCAAACAACTCGCCACGCCAGAAGTAAACGTGAGTACGGTGGAAGATCCGATTGAAATGGTTGAGCCTGCCTTTAACCAGATGCAAGTACAGACCAATATTGGCCTCACATTCGCCGATGGTATTCGCACACTGATGCGGCAAGACCCGGACATCATCATGGTGGGCGAAATTCGTGATATTGAAACA
This sequence comes from Methylotenera sp., assembly GCA_025360485.1. Lineage (GTDB taxonomy): Bacteria > Pseudomonadota > Gammaproteobacteria > Burkholderiales > Methylophilaceae > Methylotenera_A. Next base: position 15,517 of record JANYCB010000084.1, read on the forward strand.
GCTGACATGGCCATACAAGCCGCACTGACTGGACATTTGGTGCTTTCTACCCTGCACACAAATGACGCGCCTTCTGCCGTCACACGGCTGTTGGATTTGGGCGTGCCTGCTTATTTAATTCACTCTTCGGTATTGGGTATTATGGCGCAACGCTTAGTGCGTACTTTATGCACGGCTTGTAAAGTTCCACATGACATAACCGATGCTGAATGGGCATCGATTACACATCCATTCAAGGCAGAAAAGCCCGTTAGCGTAATGAAAGCGGTTGGTTGTGTTGAGTGCCGCAACACTGGCTACCGAGGCCGAAGCGGTATTTACGAAATGCTCACCATTACACCAAAATTACGTAAACTCATCACCCCCAATGCCGATTTAGCACAGCTAAAAACCTTGGCTTACCGAGAAGGCATGCAGCCATTGATGCTAAATGGCGCCGAAAAAGTCGCGGCAGGACTGACCACGATTGAAGAGTTATTAAAGGTCGCTCCACCGCTAGATCAATAACCGTTCAATAAAGTTCGGCTTCGCTTTTCTCTTCAAAGACACGCTCATCATTATTTTTGCTAATTTTGAATGGTTTATAAGCCGCCAACCTTGACCAAATGCCGCTAAACCGTTAATGTTCAGGGTTCAATAATTTAATCATTTAATTCAAGGTTTTATGGCAACATCCGCAAAAAACGCGAAGGTTAATCCCGTTAGCGCGCAAACCCAAAGCGAAAGCTTAGGCGACTCACACAAAAAATCCACCAGTCATGACATCAGTGGCGCAGAAATTGTGATTCGCTGCTTAAATGCCGAAAAAGTCAAATTTGTATTTGGCTATCCTGGCGGCGCTGTGCTGCATATTTACGACGAAATTTTTAAGCAAAATGGCTTCAAGCATATACTCGTTCGTCACGAGCAAGCTGCTGTGCACGCGGCAGATGCATTCTCGCGTGCTACAGGCGAAGTTGGCGTAGCGCTTGTAACAAGCGGCCCAGGTGCAACCAATGCGGTTACTGGCATTGCTACTGCGTACATGGACTCAATCCCTTTAGTGGTCATTAGTGGTCAAGTGCCAGTTCCTGCAATTGGTTTAGATGCGTTTCAGGAAGTAGACATGGTGGGCATCACTCGCCCCTGTGTTAAACACAACTTTCTAGTAAAAGATGTACGCGATATTGCCGCTACTATTAAAAAAGCTTTCTACATTGCATCTACAGGTCGGCCAGGTCCAGTGGTGGTGGATATTCCTAAAGATATTACCGCGCACAAAACCAGTTTCCATTATCCAGAAACGGTCGAAATGCGCTCGTATAACCCTGTGTTAAAGGGTCATACTGGGCAAATTAAAAAAGCCATTAAATTGTTGCTAGAAGCCAAACGCCCGATGATTTACACGGGCGGCGGCTTAGTGTTGGGTGATGGTGCGACAGAATTGGTTAAGCTCGCCCGCATACTTAATTACCCTGTTACCAATACGCTGATGGGCTTAGGAGGCTACCCTGCTACTGACAAACAGTTCGTTGGCATGTTGGGCATGCACGGTACCTATGAAGCTAATATGGCGATGCAGAATTGCGATGTGTTGATTGCCGTTGGTGCGCGTTTTGATGACCGGGTAATTGGCAACCCGAAACACTTTTTAAGTCAAAAACGTACCATCATCCATATTGACGTAGATCCATCAAGCATTTCAAAACGCGTTAAGGTAGATGTGCCGATTGTTGGCCATGTGCAATCTGTGTTGGCAGAAATGAATGCGCTTTTAGCGACAGAAGTGAATCAAACTGGAAAATCAACTAAAAATGACATTTCAGACTGGTGGGCGCAAATTAACGAGTGGCGCAAAGTGCATGGCGGACGTTATGAAATGTCTGACACCGTTATTAAGCCACAATACGTCATTGAAAAATTATGGGAAGTCACCAAAGGTGACGCGTATGTGACTTCTGATGTGGGTCAACACCAAATGTGGGCGGCACAATATTATAAATTTGATAAACCACGTCGTTGGATTAACTCTGGCGGCTTGGGCACCATGGGCGTAGGCTTGCCCTATGCGATGGGCTGCCAATTTGCGGATAAAAATGCGCAAGTGGCGTGTGTGACGGGCGAAGGCAGTATTCAAATGAATATTCAGGAGCTTTCGACCTGCGCACAATATGGTTTGCCAATTAAAGTGATTTTGCTCAACAATCGCTACTTAGGCATGGTACGACAATGGCAAGAGTTCTTTTACGAAAATCGCTATTCAGAATCGTACATGGATAGTTTGCCTGATTTTGTTAAACTGGCCGAATCTTATGGGCATGTTGGCATGCAAATTACCAAACCTAGTGATGTCGAAAGCGCGCTGAAAGAAGCGTTTGCGAAAAAAGATAAATTTGTATTCATGGATTTTATTACCGAGCAATCTGAAAATGTGTTCCCAATGGTGGAAAATGGACGCGGAATTTCCGAAATGATTTTAGGCGATGAGAAGAAGGAGAGCAAATAATGAAACATATCGTTTCTCTCCTCATGGAAAACGAAGCAGGCGGGTTATCTCGCGTGGCAGGCTTATTCTCGTCACGCGGGTATAATATCGAATCGCTCACGGTTGCCGCTACTGAAGACCCAACCATGTCGCGTATGACCATTGTAACTAGCGGCTCAGATGAAGTCATCGAGCAAATTATCAAACAACTGAATAAGCTGATTGATGTGATTAAAGTGCTCGATTTAAATGATGGCAAATATATCGAGCGCGAATTGATGTTGGTTAAGGTCAAGGCGACAACACCGCATCGTGAAGAAATGAAACGCATGTGCGATATATTTCGCGGCCGTATTATTGACGTAGCATACGGCAGTTTTACGATTGAGCTTACCGGCTCTGGCACTAAATTAGACGCTTTTATCGAAAGCTTAGACAAAACCGCGATTTTAGAAACGGTGCGCACAGGCGCATCGGGCATAGGTCGAGGAGATAGAATTTTGAAAATATAGTTTTATAAATCTAATTAACACTTAAGCAATTGTATTTAAAGGAAAAGAAATGAAAGTTTATTACGACAAAGACGCAGACCTTAATTTAATCAAAGCCAAAAAAGTAACCATTGTGGGTTACGGCTCGCAAGGCCATGCACACGCTGCCAACCTTAAAGATAGTGGCGTAAGCGTCACCATTGGCTTGCGTAAAGGCGGCAGCTCATGGGCTAAAGCTGTGGCTGCTGGCCACAATGTACTAGATATTGCTGATGCGGTAAAAGGTGCTGATGTCATCATGTTGTTAATCCCTGACGAAACCATGTCGCAAATTTTCGATGCCGAAGTAGCAAGCAACTTAAAACAAGGCGCTACGCTAGCATTCGCACACGGCTTTAACATTCACTACAACCAAATTACGCCACGTGCAGACCTCGATGTGATTATGATTGCACCAAAAGGCCCAGGCCACACCGTGCGTTCAGAATACCTAAAAGGCGGCGGCGTACCTTCGCTCATTGCAGTGTATCAAGATAAATCTGGCAAAGCTAAAGCTTTAGCACTTTCATACGCAGCCGCCAACGGTGGCACTAAAGGCGGCGTGATTGAAACGGATTTCCGCGAAGAAACAGAAACCGATTTATTCGGTGAACAAGCCGTTTTATGCGGCGGTGCAGTTGAGTTAGTAAAAGCTGGCTTCGAAACGCTGGTAGAAGCTGGTTATGCGCCAGAAATGGCCTACTTTGAATGCTTGCACGAGCTTAAATTGATTGTGGATTTAATGTATGAAGGTGGCATCGCCAACATGAATTATTCCATCTCAAATAACGCAGAATATGGCGAATATGTGACTGGTCCGCAAGTGATTAACGATCAATCACGTGCCGCCATGAAAATCGCTTTAGCAAACATACAAAATGGTAACTATGCAAAACAATTCATTTTAGAGGGCCGTACAAACTACCCAGAAATGACTGCACGTCGCCGCTTAAATGCTGCTCACCCAATCGAGCAAGTAGGTGGCCAACTACGTGCGATGATGCCTTGGAGTGCGAAAAACAAACTCGTAGATCAATC
>JANYCB010000106.1 GCA_025360485.1 Methylotenera sp.
TAATTGGGGTGGCTGATGGGGCTCGAACCCACGACAACAGGAATCACAATCCTGGACTCTACCAACTGAGCTACAACCACCATTGAAACGAAACTATCAGTAAAACTGAGTGGTCTGCCCGACAGGAATCGAACCTGTAACCCCCAGCTTAGAAGGCTGGTGCTCTATCCGGTTGAGCTACGGGCAGATGAGTTACACGTTTGAAACTAAAAAGTCTGTCGAATAAACCAAAAAAACTTGGTCGGCGTGGAGAGATTCGAACTCCCGACATCCTGCTCCCAAAGCAGGCGCGCTACCAGACTACGCTACACGCCGAAGAGGCAGAAATATAGCGCAAACAAGGCATTTGGTCAATTCGAATATGTTAAAATCACGCTTTATTTCAAATAAAAGTTTGAATTGTAAGCATGACAGCACAAATTATAGATGGCAAAGCCATTGCAGAAAATTTATTAACCGACATCAAATCTAAAATTGAGGCGCGTATAACCACTGGTAAACGCGCACCTTGTCTAGCTGTAGTCTTAGTTGGCGCAGACCTAGCATCTGCAATATATGTTCGCAATAAACGCCGCGCCTGCGAAAAAGTGGGGATTCGTTCAATTGCGCACGAGTTACCAGCCAGCACGAGCGAGGCGGATTTGCTTATTTTAATTGATAGCTTAAATAACGATGCAACGGTGGATGGCATTTTGGTGCAATCGCCGTTTCCACCACAAATCCGTGATGAGGCAATTATTGAGCGCATTGACGTCAACAAAGATGTGGATGGTTTTCACCCATACAACATTGGCCGCCTTGCAGTTCGCCAGCCTACGTTGCGCTCATGCACGCCATTTGGCGTGATCAAGATGCTCGAAGCTTCCAATATAGAGTTAATGGGTTTGGATGCGACTATTGTCGGCGTTTCTAACCACGTTGGTCGCCCTATGGCATTAGAACTTTTATTAGCAGGCTGCACCATTACCAGCTGCCATCGCCACACCAAAGACTTGGCAAATAAAGTTAAGCATGCAGATTTAATTGTGGCTGCAGCGGGTAAAGCTGGGCTTATACAAGGCGATTGGATTAAACCTGGCGCGATTGTGGTCGATATAGGTATTAATCGCATGGCGGACGGCAAAATTTGCGGCGATGTCGATTTTAACGCGGCTAAAAAGCGCGCCAGTTACATTACGCCAGTCCCTGGTGGCGTAGGCCCGATGACGGTAGCCACGCTAATGGAAAATACCTTGTTAGCCCTTGAATTAAAAGAGAAAAAATAGACTAAAAATTAGCTTTTGCATAACGCAAAAAATAAGTGTACACTCGCGCGATTAAAAATTAATACCTTTAAATTTACCTTTTTTTAAACGCATCTTTTACCGCGTTTTTTTGGAAAGACTTGTTGGATTAAACTCCTCAAATTAAACTATGGCAGAAACCTTAACTAAAACATTTACCCCTTATCAAGCAAAGCCTGATGAGGAATACATGAACAAAAACCAACTCAAACATTTTCGGGGCATTTTAAATGGCTGGAAATCGGAGTTAAGTCACGATATCGACCGCACCGTGCATACCATGCAAGACGAAGTCACCATGTTTGCCGACCCGAATGACCGCGCCAGCCAAGAATCTGACATGGCGCTTGAACTGCGCAACCGTGACCGCGAACGCAAACTCATCAAAAAGATTGATGAAACCTTACGCAATATTGATGCAGATGAATACGGCTACTGTGAAGGCTGTGGCGTAGAAATTGGCCTAAAACGTCTAGAAGCGCGTCCAACGGCTACACTTTGCATCGATTGCAAAACGCTGGACGAAATGAGAGAGAAGCAAGTAGCTAAATAAAATTTAGTTACTTATTCCAAACAAAAAGCCCGATTACTCGGGCTTTTTGTTTTATTAATACACATTTATTATTCAAAACACATGCCCTGCAAGCCAATATCCATGCGGTCTCTGGAGCATCTATTTAGTCAATAAAAAAGCGCCTTAAATGAGGCGCTTTTTAAATACTAACTAATCTTACTCGTCAGCTTCTACCGTTTTTTCTTCTCTTACTGGCGCGTCAATCAAGGCTTTCATGCTTAAACGTACTTTGCCTTTATCGTCAATTTCCACTACTTTAACTTTAACAATGTCGCCTTCTTTTACAAAGTCACTCACCGCATTCACGCGTTGATGCGCGATTTGCGAAATGTGTACCAAGCCATCTTTACCTGGTAGCAATGAAACCACCGCGCCAAAGTCTAAGATTTTTACTACTGGGCCCTCGTAAATTTGGCCTACTTCAACTTCGGCAGTGATTTCTGCAATACGGCGTTGTGCTTCGGCGCCTTGTTCTGCGCTGGTGCAGGCGATTTTAATGGTGCCGTCATCTTCAATATCAATGCTGGTACCAGTTTCTTCCGTGAGCGCACGAATCACTGCACCGCCTTTACCAATCACATCACGGATTTTGTCAGCGTTGATTTTCATGGTGATAATACGTGGTGCAAACGCTGACATTTCAGTGTTTACATTGCTCATAGCGGCTTTCATAATACCTAAAATATGCGCGCGACCTTCTTTGGCTTGCGCCAACGCCACTTGCATAATTTGTGCGGTAATGCCGGCAATTTTAATATCCATTTGTAGCGCGGTTATGCCGTCGTCTGTGCCTGCGACTTTAAAATCCATATCACCTAGGTGATCTTCGTCACCCAAAATATCAGTTAAAACTGCAACGCGGTTGCCTTCTTTAATTAAGCCCATGGCGATACCTGCCACGTGGTTTTTAAGCGGCACGCCAGCGTCCATCATGGCTAAACTGCCGCCACATACGGATGCCATTGAACTAGAACCGTTTGATTCGGTAATTTCAGAAACAATACGCACGGTGTAGCCAAACTCTTCTGCAGATGGCAAGGCGGCGATTAGCGCACGTTTTGCCAAGCGGCCGTGACCGATTTCGCGGCGTTTTGGTGTGCCTACGCGGCCAGTTTCACCAGTCGCATACGGAGGCATGTTGTAATGCAACATGAAGCGATCTTTAAACTCGCCTTGCAACGCATCGATTACTTGCTCGTCGCGACCAGTACCTAGCGTTACAACCACTAGCGCTTGCGTTTCGCCGCGCGTAAATAGCGCAGAACCATGTGTGCGTGGCAATACGCCAGTGCGCACAGTGATTGGGCGCACAGTACGTGTATCGCGTCCATCAATACGTGGTTCACCATTTAAAATTTGGCTACGTACGGTTTTGGCCTCTAAGTTAAAGAACTCACCTTTAATTTTATTCGCTTCATCGGTGCTGGTATTTTCGTTAATCAACTCAGCCATAACGCGGTTTTTAATTTCGTCTAACTTAGCAGAACGTGCGCCTTTGGCCTTAATTTGGAATGCCGCATTAATATCTGCCGCTGCCAATTTATTCATTTTCTCAATTAACGCAACATCAGGTTCTGGCGCAACCCAATCCCAAGCGTCTTTACCTGCTTCGTGCGTTAATTCATTAATCATTTTAATCACAACTTGCATTTGCTCGTGACCATAAACAACAGCGCCCAACATCACTTCTTCTGATAATTCTTTCGCTTCCGATTCCACCATCATCACGGCAGTTTCAGTTGCGGCCACAACCAAGTCTAATTCGGTTGTTGTTAATTCTGTTTTGCTTGGATTCAGTATGTATTCGCCATCGATATAACCCACGCGCGCCGCACCTAATGGGCCAAAGAATGGAATGCCTGACAATGACATGGCGGCAGATGCGCCAATAATTGCTGGAATATCAGAATCGATTTCTGGATCTGACGACAACACCGTCGCCACAATTTGCACTTCGTTAAAAAACGCTTCTGGGAACAACGGACGTAATGGACGATCAATTAAACGGCTTGTTAATGTTTCTTTTTCTGAAGGACGACCTTCGCGCTTGAAAAAACCACCTGGAATTTTACCAGCCGCATAAGTTCTTTCCATATAATCCACAGTAAGTGGGAAGAAATCTTGCCCTGCTTTTACTTCACTTTTACTGGTTACTGCCACTAAAACTACCGTATCACCATAACTCACCATCACAGCCGCATCGGCTTGGCGAGAAATTTCACCTGTTTCAATAGTGAGCTCATGCGCACCGTATTGAATACTTTTTTTAACTTTATTAAACATTATTTTTCCTTTTCATTTCAACTAGTTATCATTCACTACCCAATGATAACTGACTCTATAAATTATAATTTGTGATATTTTTTCAGCTACATTTACAACAAACGAAAAAGCCGACGCATATCACGATGCAATCGGCTTTTCTTACCTCATAAAAGTGAATAATACACTTTTATAACAATTACTTACGAAGACTTAAACGCTCAATCAAGGTTTGATAGCGGCTAACATCTCTACTTTTTAGGTAATCTAACAAACGGCGACGTTGGCTAACCATTGCTAGCAAACCGCGGCGTGAGTGATTATCTTTTTTGTTCGATTTAAAATGCTCGGTTAGATAATTAATGCGATTGGTTAAAAGCGCAACTTGCACTTCTGGGCTGCCTGTATCGCCTTGTTTTGTTTGATATTCTGCTACAACTTTTGCGGTATCTACTGCTGTAATTGCCATCTTTTTTCCTTAAAATAAACTGATAGTTAGCGTCAATGCAAAAGCAGCTTAAACCGCGAATGCATTCATTTACAAATGAGCGGGCATTATAATGTGATTGTTTGTTTTTAACAAGGTATTTGTACTTAGCAAGCCATTAATTTGATTGAGTTTTTTGAATTAATCGCTTAGGCGCAATTTTGCCGTCATCTTGCAAAAAACCCAAACCCAAAAAGGTATTATTTTCGTCATAAAGCCGCAAATCACGATTGGGAATTTTGCCCGACATCCACACCGCTTGGCCTTGCATGATAAAGTAGGCGGCATCCGCGTTTAAAGTAACCACTGGTAAGCTTTCAATCGCAGAATCCACAGGCAAAAGTAGCGCATCGCGCGCCTCAATTGTCAAGGCTTCGAGTTGTTCAATGGGAATCGCTTGCAATAGCAAATAACCCGCCGTTTCGATGCGGCGTAGGCCGATTAAATGTGCGCCGCAACCTAAGTTTTTACCAATGTCTTCAGCCAGCGTGCGAATATACGTGCCTTTGCTACAAGTGACGGTAATTTGCGCTACATCACCTAAAAACGTATTCACAATGATATTTTTAATTGAAATCAAACGGGCCTGGCGAGCAATATCTACGCCTTCTCTGGCGTATGCATATAAAGGCTTACCCTCATGCTTTAAAGCAGAATACATCGGTGGCAATTGCGAAATTTCACCTATAAATTTTTGGCAAGCTAGTTCAAATTGGCTTTGAGTGATGCTGACTGGCACAGTGGATAGCACTTCGCCTTCAGCATCGGCGGTAGAAGTTGTTATGCCCAATTTAATGGTGGTGAAGTAAGTTTTATCGGCATCCGTCACATATTGTGCAAACTTGGTGGCTTCTCCCAAACATATAGGCAATAAGCCTGTAGCAAGGGGATCTAATGTACCAGTATGACCCGCTTTAGCAGCTTGATATAGCCATTTAACTTTTTGCAGCGCTTGGTTGGATGAAAAGCCGAGCGGCTTATCGAGCAATAAAACGCCGTTGACGTTTCTTTTAATGCGTTTAAATTGCATTACTTTTGGCGACTACTTTGAATCTGCCTTATTATCTGAAGCTCGAGCAGCATCAATGAGTTGCGCCATTTTCATGCCAATATCAATCGAGGCATCATACACAAAATGTAGTTGCGGAATCGTTCTAAGTAACATGCGTTTAGCCAGTTGTGTACGTAAAAAACCTGAAGATTTCTCTAAGCCATTTTGCACGCTTTGACTCTCTTTCGCCGCGCTGTAAAAAATTTTGGCATGCGCCATATCGCCAGTGACTTCAACCGCCGTCACTGTCACCATGCCCACGCGCGGATCTTTTACCTCAAACTGCAATAAATCCGCCAGCTCTCGTTGCATTTGCTCGGACACTCGCGTGGCTCTTGAAAATTCTTTTGCCATTAAAGTGTTCGTGCTACCTCTACAACTTCATATACTTCTAATATATCGCCCACTTCAATATCATTATAATTTTTAAGCGATAGTCCGCATTCAAAGTTATTTTTCACTTCTTTTACGTCGTCTTTAAAGCGTTTCAATGAATCTAATTCGCCCGTGTAAATAATCACATTATCGCGCAACACACGTACTTTTGAGTTGCGTTTAATCATGCCATCTTGCACGTAACAACCAGCAACCGCTCCGATTTTAGAAATACGGAAGACTTCGCGAATTTCCACTGTACCAATCATACTTTCACGTTGTTCTGGCGCCAGCATGCCACCCAACGCTGCCTTTACTTCATCCACCGCTTCGTAAATAATATTGTAGTAGCGCACATCAACGCCCAAATTATCAATGAGTTTGCGTGAGCCAGCGTCGGCGCGAACGTTAAAGCCAATTAATACAGCGCCAGATGCACTGGCTAAATTGACATCAGACTCAGAAATTGCGCCAACGCCGGTGTGGATTATGTTCACTTTAACTTCTGAAGTCGACAGTTTTTGTAACGATGTAGCCAACGCTTCGTATGACCCTTGTACGTCCGATTTAACAATCAAATTAAGCGTTTGTACTTGGCCTTCTTCCATTTGATTGAACATGTTTTCAAGCTTAGCAGCTTGTTGTTTGGCCAATTTAACATCACGGAACTTACCAGCGCGGAAGTTTGCAATCTCACGCGCTTTACGCTCATCGTTCAGCACAATCACTTCTTCGCCCGCACTTGGCACGTCTGATAAACCTAAAATTTCAACTGGAATCGATGGGCCAGCTTCTTTAATGTCGTTGCCCGCTTCATCTAGCATGGCGCGTACGCGTCCAAATGTAGTGCCCGCCAAAATCATGTCGCCACGGCGCAATATGCCAGACTGTACCAAAATGGTAGAAACTGAACCACGGCCTTTATCAAGCCTACCTTCAATAACCAAACCCTTAGCTGGTGTGTTTTTAGGCGCTTTCAGCTCTAAAATTTCAGCTTGCAGTAATACGGCTTCCAGCAACTCATCAATGCCTTTACCCGTTTTGGCAGAAACTTCGCGGAACATAGTATCTCCGCCAAAATCTTCCGGCACCACTTCTTGTGCAACCAATTCCATTTTTACGCGCTCAGGTTGTGCATCAGGTTTATCAATTTTGTTAATTGCGACCACCATAGGTACGCCAGCCGCTTTAGCATGATGAATCGCCTCAATGGTTTGTGGCATCACACCATCATCCGCAGAAACCACTAGAATCACAACGTCAGTCGCTTTTGCACCACGTGCGCGCATGGCAGTAAATGCCTCATGGCCTGGCGTATCTAGAAACGTCACCATTCCACGCGGCGTTTCTACGTGATAAGCGCCAATATGCTGTGTAATACCGCCAGCCTCACCAGAAGCCACACGGCTACGACGAATGTAATCTAGCAAAGAGGTTTTACCATGATCCACGTGACCCATTACTGTCACCACTGGTGGGCGTGATTCTAATATCGCTTCGGCATGCTCGGCTTCTTCTAAGAAAACATCTGGATCATTTGGCGCTGCGGCTTTGGCAGTATGTCCCATTTCTTCGACTAGAATAATCGCTGTTTCTTGATCTAGCACTTGATTAATAGTCACCATCATGCCCATACCCATCAGCACCTTAATGACTTCAGCCGCTTTCACTGACATTTTGTGCGCCAAATCGGCCACAGAAATGGTTTCTGGCACCAACACCTCATGCACGACTGGCTCAGTAGGCGCATTAAATGCGTGTTCTTGATCATCGTCATCTTTATGCGACTTATGCTTACCCTTGGGTGAGCGCCAACCTTGGCCAGCATTCACATCACCACGCGTTTTTAGGCCGCGCTTTTTGCTTTCTTTATCATTCCAATCTTTATTGGTACCTTTACTACCTTTTTTTGCATCTTTGGTAGCAGGTTTTGCGGCGCCTTCTTTAGCTACAGGCTTATGAAGTGTGCCTTCTGTGAGTTTTGCTGTTTTTACTTTCGCAGCTTCAGCATCAGCTAATTTTTTAGCTTCCTCATCTAAACGGCGCTGCACCATTTCTTGTTTTTTACGCACATCTTCTGCTTGCATCGAAGCCAACGTGGCATGACGTTTCGCCTCTTGCTCACGCATGGCAATTTGTTCTGGTGTTAATACTTGCTTTTTAAGTGTTGTTGATTTTTTCTCAATTTCCGTCACTTCAGGAGTCACGATTGGCGTCACTTCTGGCGCTAATTCGGAAGTTGTAACGACCGCTTCAGGCACAGGAATGCTTATTTCTACAGGAGTAGGTTGAACTGGCAAAGTGGCTTCAACAGCCACTTCTGGCATCGTTTCAGCTGTCTCATCTTCATTACGCACCAACACACGTTTTTTCCGCACCTCTACTTGAATCGTGCGCGCTTTGCCCATACTGTCAGTTTTTTTAATCTCCGTACTCGATTTGCGTGTGAGCGTGATTTTGTTTTTTGGTACTTGTGCGGCACCATGTTCTTTACGCAAATACTCCAGCAATGCTGATTTATCAGTTTCTTCCAATTTATCTTCAACGGCAGATTTAACGACGCCCGCGCCTTTAAGCTGCTCTAGCAGCAAGGCGGTGGGCAGCCCTAGCTCTGCGGCGAATTGTGCAACGGTTGTTTGTGCCATTTACTGTTCCTGTCTTTCCACTTTTTTCTATTTAAGCCCTAATTTAAACCCTAGGTAATTATTTAAACCAAGGCGCACGCGCAGTCATAATCAATGTTTTAGCGCGTTCTGCATCCATATTGGTCAATTCTACCAGCTCGTCAACCGCCAATTCTGCCAAGCTTTCCATGGTAGGTACGCCTTTTGAGGCCAATAGATGCGCGGTGGGGTCGTCCATACCTTCCATGCCTAGCAAATCAGCTGAAGCTTCTTCTATTTTTTCTTCTTTGGCAATCGCCTCAGTTAATAATGCCGCGCGCGCACGAGATCGAAGTTCATTAATCGTATCTTCATCAAATGCGTCGATTTCAGCCATTTCAGCAAGCGGCACATAGGCAATTTCTTCTAAAGTGCTGAAGCCTTCTTGCACCAAAATGTCTGCAACTTCTTCGTCCACATCCAGTTTTTCCATAAACAATTGGCTTACACTCGAGTATTCGTCTTGGTTTTTCTTGGCCGCTTCGTCCTCAGTCAAAATGTTTAAAGTCCATCCAGTTAATTCTGATGCCAAGCGCACGTTTTGACCGCTACGACCAATCGCTAATGCCAATTGTTCTTCATTCACCACCACGTCCATGCTATGCGCATCCTCATCGACAACGATAGATGAAACCTCAGCTGGTGCCATGGCGTTAATCACAAACTGTGCGGGCTCCATGCTCCACAACACAATATCCACGCGCTCTCCAGCCAGTTCGCCAGTCACTGCTTGCACACGCGAACCGCGCATACCCACGCAAGTACCTACTGGGTCAAGACGTTGATCATTGGTTTTAACAGCAATTTTAGAACGTAAGCCAGGATCACGCGCAGCCGCTTTAATTTCCAGCAAGCCTTCTTCAATTTCTGGCACTTCCAGCTCAAATAAACGTTGTAAAAATTCTGGCGCAATGCGCGATAAAATTAATTGCGGGCCACGGCCACTGCGCTCGATGCGTGATAAATAAGCACGCACGCGATCACCTACGCGCAAATTCTCTTTTGGTATCATCGCCTCGCGCGGCAATAAACATTCTAAGCGACCAACCTCAATCAACGCATTGCCTTTTTCCATGCGTTTAATCACGCCTGTAACCAAATTCTCATTACGCGCTAAAAAGTCTTCTAAAATTTGCTCACGTTCCGCTTCACGCACTTTTTGCAAAATAACTTGCTTAGCGGCTTGCGCGCCAATGCGACCAAATTCGATGCTTTCTAATGGCTCCTCGTAAAACTCACCAATCACGCGGCCTTTGGCATGTTCGCTTTCTTCATCAAATTGAAATGCTGAATTTTCCAACAAATCGTATTCCACATATTGCCAGCGTCTAAAGGTTGCGTATTCACCACTTTCACGGTCTATCGTCACACGAATATCAGCATCGTCATGATGTTTTTTCTTAGTTGCAGAGGCTAAGGCCAGCTCCAACGCAGTAAAAATCACCTCTTTGCTCACGTTTTTTTCATGGGCTAGGGCATCTACTAATAACAAAATTTCACGACTCATTGCAATCTCCAACTATCAATTTATTCTAAACTACATACAATTTTTGCGCATTAAAACACCGGACTTAAGCGCGCTTTATCAATATTATTCATCGCCAATTTGTAAGTAACACCATCGCACTCCATCAACACGTTATCAGCTACTACACCTTTTAAAACCCCTAAAAAGGTCTTACGTGGCAACGTAGTATCCACGGCAATTGCACTTTCATCTTTTATGCCAACACGCAACTTAATTTGAGCCCGCTCACCTGCAAAACGTACAAAATCTTTTTCTTTTTTAAGTACTCTATCCATACCCGCTGAAGAAATCTCCAGTCTATCGTATTCAATCTCATGATCAACCGTCAACACATTACCCAGCTGATGACTCACCAATACGCAATCATCAATATTGACGCTATCTTTGATGTCTTTTGGGTTGAGCTTATCAATA
>JANYCB010000151.1 GCA_025360485.1 Methylotenera sp.
AGGACTTGGGTGGTTGGAAGTCACGAGAGATGGTAGATCGCTATGCAAAATTCGCAACTGATAATTTGAAGTTTGCTGCGTCGAGAATAGAGGCAAAAAATGAAAATAGGGTCATACCGTTTTCACGTTTTGGTCACGTTGAAAGAAAAACGGCTTAGATATTTCTATCTAAGCCATTGATTTGATTGGTGGCCCCTCTGTGAGTCGAACACAGTACCAACGGATTATGAGTCCGCTGCTCTAACCAAGCATGAGCTAAGGGGCCGAAACCTTGCTAGTAAATTAATCCTGCCCAGTTTCAAGGAAACTACGTAAACGCTCGGAACGCGTTGGGTGACGCAACTTGCGTAGCGCTTTTGCCTCAATTTGACGAATACGTTCACGCGTGACATCAAACTGCTTGCCCACTTCTTCAAGCGTATGGTCAGTATTCATCTCTATGCCAAAACGCATGCGCAACACTTTAGCTTCGCGTGGCGTTAATGACTCTAGCACTTCACTGGTTGCATCGCGCAAACTGGCGTAAACAGCGGCTTCCATCGGTGCTAGCGTTGTATTGTCTTCAATAAAATCACCCAAGTGCGAATCTTCGTCATCACCAATCGGCGTTTCCATTGAAATGGGCTCTTTGCTGATTTTTAAGATTTTGCGAATCTTGTCTTCCGGCATTTCCATTTTTTCAGCCAATGTCGCTGGGTCTGGCTCAATTCCCGTTTCTTGCAAAATTTGACGACTAATACGATTCATTTTGTTAATCGTTTCAATCATGTGCACCGGGATACGAATGGTGCGCGCTTGGTCAGCGATTGAGCGCGTAATGGCTTGGCGAATCCACCATGTAGCATAAGTAGAAAACTTATAACCACGACGATATTCAAATTTATCCACAGCCTTCATCAAGCCAATATTGCCTTCTTGAATCAAATCTAAAAACTGCAAACCACGATTGGTATATTTTTTAGCAATCGAAATCACCAAACGTAAGTTTGCCTCAATCATCTCGCGCTTGGCACGACGCGCACGCGCCTCACCCGTCGTCATTTGCTTGTTAATTTCTTTAAGCTCTTTAATGGGGATGCCGACTTTAATTTCCAGCGCAATCAGTCGATCTTGCTGATCCACAATCGAGTGCTTATAACGCACCAAACGCTCGATATAGGGTTTTTCTAAGCGCAACTCTCCATCAAGCCAACTCAAATTAATTTCATTGCCTGGGAAGCTTTTAATAAAATGTGTGCGTGGCATGCCAGATTTATCTACGCAGAAATCCATCACTTTACGCTCATGGCCGCGCACTTCTTCTACCAAGATTCGAACTTGTTCGCACAAGGCCTCAACTTGCTTAGCGGAGAATCGAAACGCAGTCAGCTCTTGCAACACAGATTCATGCAGCTTTTTATAAGTGGGAGCTTGCGAGCCAGTATGTTCGCGAATTGCGTTCATTTCAGTATTGGCTTTGCGAATCACTGCAAAGCGCTTTAACACTTCTTCTTTTAATTTCGCCAAGGCCTCGGCTGAAATGGCAGCCGCTTTTGCGCCATCTTCATCGTCGTCTTCACCTTCTTCAGTCTCAACTTCTTCTTCATCAGCCGCTTCAGCTGCAATCGCATCTTCTAAACCAATGTCACTATCAATCAAGCCATCAACCAAATCATCTACACTGATTTCGTCTTTCTCGACTTGCTCCACCATTTTCAAAAGCTGTGTAATAGTCGTTGGACAAGCCGCAATGGCCTGTACCATGTGTTTAAGACCATCTTCAATGCGTTTGGCGATTTCAATTTCGCCTTCGCGCGTCAGCAAATCTACCGTGCCCATTTCGCGCATGTACATACGCACAGGGTCGGTAGTACGACCAAAATCAGAATCAACCGTGGCAAGCGCCTGCTCAGCTTCTTCTACGGCATCTTCATCGGTTACAGGTGGAGGCGCGTCCGACATCAACAACACTTCGGCATCAGGCGCTTCTTCGTACACCTGAATACCCATATCGTTAATCATACCGATAATGCCATCAATTTGCTCAGAGTTTTGCACGTCGTCTGGCAAGTGATCGTTAATTTCAGCGTAGGTTAAATAACCACGCTCTTTACCCAAAATAATGAGCGTTTTTAAGCGCGTGCGACGTGCTTCCGCATCCATCGCGAGTGCTGCTGGGTCTTGCGCTGCTTCTTGAGCAAGCTTTAAGCGCTCTTTTTCTAATGTTTTATCTGATTTTGGTCTGGCCATGCCTGATCCTATTCTGAATGTCGCGCAATTACGGAAACCCGCGATTATACCTCAAATTACCTCTAAATTTAACCAAATTCTGCTTAACTTTTAATCAAGTAGCCTGATAGAGCATTGATTTTATTTTAAGTTTTATTTTTTGGCAGTTAATTTTTTAAGCATTTCGCGTTCTTCGGCGGTTAATGCACTAAATGGCTTTTCTTTCAAAGAATCGAGCATGCCGCCATCTTGTTTTTGCTGTGTCATATCAACAAGTTGGGTACGAGCACCCTCAAATTCAAGCGCAAAATCCAAACTTTCATCCAACAAATGTAGCTCGCGCTGAATTTCATGCAGCAATCTTGTATCTACTTGCGATTCTATCGTATGCAACAGCGCTGCAGGCTTAGATTGAGGTTGCCTGAGAGCCGCATGGATACTAGCTTGCAGGAGCACGTCTTCCTCAGAAAATCCTTTTGAAAAACTTAAATGTTCAGTTTTTGCTAAACTAGGTTGCATCAACAGCATCAAGACAAAACGCTTCTTAATCGATAACGGCGCGCGCGATTGTTTTTGAGTTGCCTTCACCGGCGATCGATTTGGCACAGGCAACTTTAGTAAACTTTGCATTTCCGCCTCGCTCACGTCTGCAAGCTCAGCGATGCGTTTACGCATCATTAACGAAAATTTTGGTGCAATAATTTGCCGCAAAATTGGCTCAGCGTCGTTTAAAAATTTCACTTTGTCTTCTTGCGCATTCAGTGGATTTTGTTCACTCAAATGCTGCACAATATATTGCGAAAGCGGCATGCCAGCTTGCATTTCAGTTTCAAATTTTTCTTTACCGAATTCACGCACGTAACTATCCGGATCATGCTCTTTAGGCAAAAACAAAAAACGCAACTTCAAGCCATCGGTCAATGCTGGCAACGCGTTTATGGCCGCGCGCCAAGCTGCGGTGCGGCCTGCGTTATCACCATCAAAGCAAAATACAATTTCATCGGTTTGCCGCATGAGCTTGGTAATGTGAAACGGTGTGGTGGCTGTGCCTAGTGCCGCAACCGCGTATTCAATGCCATATTGCGCCAACGCAACAACGTCCATATAACCTTCTACCACCAAGGCACGGCCTGCATCGCGAATGGCACGACGCGCCACAAACAGACCATACAATTCATGGCCTTTTTGAAACAATGGCGTTTCGGGCGAGTTGTAATATTTGGGCGTATCTTCTGGGTTGATGACGCGGCCGCCAAATCCAATCACCTGGCCTTTTTGGTCATGAATCGGGAACATAATACGATCGCGAAAGCGGTCATAACGTTTGCCTTGCTCGTTCTCTACCACTAAGCCAGCGGTTTGCAAGGCTTCGTTTTCATATTGCGGAAAAACGCTTTGCAAATTTTGCCAACCCGCTGGCGCATAGCCTATTTGAAATTTCGCAGCGATTATTCCACTCAAGCCGCGCGCTTTTAAATAATCAATCGCGCGTTCTGATTTTTTAAGTTCGGCTTTGTAATAATTGGCCGCTTGTTGTAAGGTTTCTTGCAAACCAAGTTTGATATTTTTGTTTTGTGCATCGGCTTCACGTGATTCCTGCGTCGATTGTTCTTGCGGCACAATCATGCCTACGTTTTTGGCTAAATCATGAATACTTTCCACAAAGCTTAAACCCGCATATTCCATCAAAAAACCAATG
Source organism: Methylotenera sp. (assembly GCA_025360485.1). GTDB lineage: Bacteria > Pseudomonadota > Gammaproteobacteria > Burkholderiales > Methylophilaceae > Methylotenera_A. Next base: position 3,908 of record JANYCB010000151.1, read on the forward strand.
GCTGTGCCGTGTGCACCGCAACCAAAACAATGGTAAAACTGCTTGGTAGGGCTTACGGTAAAACTAGGGGATTTTTCATTATGAAACGGGCAGCAGGCAGAGTAATTTGCGCCCGCTTTTTTAAGCGGGACACTTTTATCAATCACATCGACAATGTCAACGCGGTTCAAAAGTTCTTGGATAAATGACTCTGGAATCATAAGTTGAAGTATCGCACAAACCGCTAAAAACAAAAAAAGAGCTTACGCTCTTGATGGATACCAAAAAAAACTTATTTTATGCGATGCAGTGCAAGGCGCACGGAGCGCAGAAACCGGAATGTACACAAAGTACATGAGAATTTCGAGCACCGCGTAACGCCGCAATGCGCGAATAAAATATGTTTTAACTCAAACGTGCTTTAATCAAGCCTGAAATCTTGCCCATATCAGCCTTGCCAGCCACGAGTGGTTTAATGGTGGCCATCACGGCGCCCATATCTTTCATGCCAGCCGCGCCAGTATCAACCACTACTTTTTCTAAAATGGCTTTCACTTCATCTTCGGTCAGTTGTTGCGGCAAATAGGTTTGCAACACAGTCACTTCAAATTTTTCAATGTCAGCTAAATCTGTTCTTTTGGCAGACTCATACGCAGCGATAGAATCGCGACGTTGTTTGAGCATTTTTTCGATAATGCTAATAATATCGGCATCAGTCAACTCAATACGCTCATCGACTTCACGTTGCTTCATTGCAGATAATAGCAATCGCACAGCACCTAGTCGCGCGGTTTCTTTGGCGCGCATAGCTGTTTTCATGTCTTCGGTGATTTGGTTTTTGAGGCTCATTTGGTGCTGCTTAAACTAAATTAAGCGTTTTTGCTGATGTATTTATCAAAATTGGCTTGGTAATCAGCCATGTTTTCAGTCAGCGCCAATTTGTATTGAGTGACAAAATACTCAATCGCGGCAGCTTTTTCGGTTTCAAAAGCTTCTTTAGTACCGCATTGTGAGGCGATAACAAACGTATTAAACCGTGCTGAAGCATAAGCAAAACCTGCACTCACAACGCCGCGATCAATTTCAGCGGCTTGTTCGTTTGCCACACCGATAAACGTATCGGCAACGCGCCAAAACGCGTCATCTGGCTTAGCTTGTGAATCAGCCATGGGAGTTAGTACAGTTTAGCTGGAAGCGTTTGATTGCGTAAACGGCGATACTGACGTTTAACCGCAGCGGCTGCTTTACGTTTACGTTCCCAAGTTGGTTTTTCGTAAAATTCGCGTGCGCGAAGGTCATTCAACAAACCAGTTTTTTCGATTAGGCGTTTAAAACGGCGCAGGGCAACGTCAAACGGCTCATTTTCTTTTACACGTACACTAGACATTCGTTCTCTCTTTGCGGTCAATAGCTCTCAAGTTCAACAAACTCGAGAAAAGTCCGCCATTTTAATCGTATAATCCTTTTTTTTCAACCTTTATAATGCTTTTCTATCGCTTTTATGCATTTGTGCGTAAAAGCGCCTTGTAGGCAGGTAAATGTTAGGTTTTCATGTTAATACTAGGTTTTGAATCCTCTTGCGACGAGACGGGTGTTGCACTTTACGACACCGAGCACGGCTTGCTTTCGCATGCCCTACACTCGCAGGTAGAAATGCACGCAGAGTTTGGCGGCGTAGTGCCAGAGCTTGCCTCTAGAGACCATATTCGGCGCGCCTTGCCGCTGACTGAATTGGTACTAAAACAAGCCGATAAAACCCTTAAAGATATTGAAGGAATCGCCTATACACAAGGCCCAGGCTTAGCTGGCGCACTGCTGGTTGGCACTAGCATTGCGCAATCGTTGGCGTTTGCGCTAAATGTGCCAAGCGTCGGCGTACACCATTTAGAAGGTCACTTACTTGCGCCTTTGTTAGAAGAAAATCCGCCGCAATTTCCATTTGTGGCGCTATTAGTCTCTGGCGGGCATTCGCAGCTGATGCGAGTAGATGGCATTGGCGAATATACATTGCTTGGCGACACGCTGGATGACGCGGCGGGTGAAGCATTTGATAAAACTGCAAAATTGCTCGGTTTGGGCTACCCTGGCGGTCCAGCATTGGCAAGGCTTGCAGCGCAATCAAAAAATAAAGAAAATTCAAACTTTAAACTGCCCAGACCGATGCTCAACAGCAAAGATTTAAACTTTAGCTTTAGTGGGTTGAAAACGGCGGTATTAACGTTAGTGAATCAACATGGACTCAACTCTCAGCCCCTGCTCGAAAACGAGACAAAGCGACAACGAGCAAGCGAGGCAGACAGCACACAAAGTGCGACCACGAGCGAGCGAGGCGGTCAACGCAGTATTGTTGATGAGATGGCACTGAGAGCCGATATTGCGTGGGAATTTCAAGAAGCGGTGACTGAAATTTTGACCCTAAAATGCATGGCTGCATTGCGCGAAACGGGTTTGGATAATTTAATCGTTTCGGGAGGCGTGGGCGCTAATACTAGGCTACGCGAACGACTAAACGCTGCAACCAAGAAAAAATTATGTAAAGTGAGTTACCCACGTTTAGAATTTTGCACCGATAACGGCGCGATGATTGCCTTTGCAGGAGCCATGCGGCTAAAAGCCATGCAAGTTAAAAAACAAGATTACAGTTTTAGCGTGCGCCCGCGCTGGGATTTGGGCGAGTTAACAAAACCTTAATCTGCAAAAATTCAAATTTCTAAGTCAGGCAAGGCGTGGGCGGGGAAATTTGACGCGCTTATGTTTTATTATGTAAGGAGAAATTTTTTCGTCCGCAACACAGTATGACAACGAAATTTTACTTTTTGCCAAAGCCGGATTCAGTGCCCGCCAACAACTTCTGAATATTGCTTTTATGGCGCCAAATCAGCATTAACGCCATCACCAGCACCATCAATACATAATCTCTGTAAGGTAATAAAAGCCAAGCAGCAAAAAAAGGAGACGCAGCTGCTGCAGTAATTGCCGAGAGTGAAGAAATTCGGCTAATGGCAAACACGACCAGCCAAGTGAGCAGGCACGCCAAAGCTAGCATTGGTGATACTGCCAGCATCACGCCTAGCGCGGTGGCTACGCCTTTACCGCCTTTAAAGCGGTGAAAAATTGGAAATAAATGCCCAAAAAATACTGCCAAACCAACCGATGCCACCACCCACATCAACATATTCGATTGTAACGCCAACCACACGGGCAGCCAGCCTTTAAACGCATCGCCCAGCAAAGTTAAAATAGCGGGTAATTTTTTGCCGCTACGCGCAATATTCGTCGCGCCGATATTGCCAGAACCCACCGTGCGCGGGTCTGGCAGGCCGAAAAGCTTGCTAAAAATAATGCCGAAAGAAATCGAACCAATCAGATACGCGAAGCCTATCCAAACGACTGGAATCAACGTGACGGGGATAAAACCTAACTCATTCATATTAAATTGCTCTAAAATCTGACAATTACATTCTAAACCATCGCAAAAATCATGGATAAAATTTTTATTAGCGAGCTTAAAGTGCAAACCAAGCTGGGCGTGCCGGAGTGGGAGCGCATGACGCCGCAGACCATTATTCTGGATATTGAAATTGGCCACGATTTAAGCGCGGCGGGTAAAAGCGACGCCATTGCCGACACCATCGACTACGGCGCAATCGTCGCGCGCATCCGCGAAACCTTAGCTGAACATAACTTTCAGCTGGTCGAAGCGCTCGCCGAACACGTGTGCCAACTGATTTTCAAGGAATTTGGCGCAAAAGAAGTGGGAATAAAAGTCAGCAAACCTGGTATTTTAGCGGGGGTTAAGGCGGTGGGGGTGAAAATTGAGCGTAAATCTTGAAATAAAAATTTCACCCAAATACAAAGTCTCTGATTTTATAGAAGCCAACGAAAAATGTGGTTGGGAAAAGTTAGTAGAAATTTTTTCTGATAGGCTTGATGGTAGATACCTAAAGCCGATTGAGCTAATACTCAATGGTGATTCTGAAATCAGCGAATTTTCTGGATTTTCAATACTGGCGCTAGACTGTATTTTAATTGAAACACTCAACCAATTTTATAACGGCATAAATGAAACACCATCTGATCACCAAAAAACATTTAGAGAATTCTTCAGCCAATCACCATTCTTCAAAGAGCTAGGTAGTCGAAAGAAATCTGAAGTTTTTTATGCTCATTTTAGATGCGGTCTCATTCATCAAGCCCAAACAAAAAAACAATCTTTAATTAGAATTGGTCAAGATACTTTAGTCACTCAGGTTTCAGGTAAGTTAAAAG
>JANYCB010000002.1 GCA_025360485.1 Methylotenera sp.
TTTGATAAGGTTTTTTTACCCTTGTTAATGTAAAGCATCAAGTGGTGTGTATAAAGTGCTTAAATTAGGTAAAATTTGTACGGTATTTTTGCTTGTGATTTCAATGATTTGCGTAACTTCTATGCCCCTTAAATCAGCTAAAACTTGGGCTATTTTTGCTAGCTCAGCAGGCACATTCCTCCCTTTAGTGCCAAGCCATGCTGGTGGAATATCTGGCGCATCTGTCTCTAAAACAATGCTCTCTAGCGGCAAATTTTTAGCCAACTCACGAATTTTAAGTGCACGAGGGTAAGTCATGGCACCGCCAAAACCTAATTTGAAGCCGAGCGCAATAAATGCCTCCGCTTGCTGTGCGCTGCCATTAAACGCATGCGCTATGCCGCCACGCACTTTATAACGCCTTAAATGCTTTAATACATCGTCTACCGCACGGCGTACATGCAAAATTACTGGTAAATCAAAGGCTTGTGCGATTTTTAATTGTTCACTAAAAAAGTATTCTTGCGTTTCACGGTTTTGCTGAGTCACAAAAAAATCCAAGCCAATTTCACCAACCGCCACCAATTTGAGTATTGGCAACGCTAATTGCTCGGAAATTAATTGTTTTAACAAGGTTAAATCGCTTGGGTGCGCAGCATCCACATACATAGGATGCACGCCAAGTGCGAATCTGCAATGTGTATATTGATTAGATAAATCAATGACTTGCTGAAAATTTTCGCGTGCAACGCCAGGCACCACTATCGCTCCGACGCCTACAGATAACGCAATTGCCGCTACTTCATCTCTGTCTGCATCAAACTCAGGCGCATCTAAATGACAGTGAGTATCAATCAGCAGCATGCGCGTTGGCTAAGTTTTGCACATAGCCGAATATCTACACCAATTTGGCGAATATCCAATATATCTAGCGCAATCACTTGATTCATATTCGTAAATTCTGGCATCGCAAACATACTTTTAGCGCTAGCGCCCATAAGTTTTGGCGCATAATAAATCAACAACTCATCTATAAGATTTTGCGCCATCAGCGCGCCATTTATACCTTCGCCACCCTCACATAACACCTCATTGATTTCGCGGCTGGCAAGGTGGCTTAACAGCGTTTTTAGGCATACTTTGCCTTCATTATTTGGAATGCAAAGCAACTCTGCGCCCGCTGCTAATAATTCAGCTTCTTTTATCGGATTGGCTTGAGAAAATGCAATCAAGGCATTGCCGCCTTGCAATATTTTGGCATTGGGTGATATTTTTAATTGGCTATCAACAATCGCTTTAAATGGCTGCCTGTCAACTTCAATCTCCCGCACAGTCATGCTTGGGTTGTCTACCAGCACTGTACCGATGCCAGTGAGAATGGCGCATGAACGCGCGCGCCAATGCTGCACATCCAGCCTTGCGGACTCGCCTGTAATCCATTGGCTTTCGCCATTATTCAGCGCGGTTTTGCCATCTAAACTGGCGGCGATTTTGCTACGCACAAAAGGCATTTGGCGCGTCATACGTGAAATAAAACCTGGGTTTAGCGCTTCTGCTTGCACTTGCATTAAACCGCTTGCGACTTCGACATTATTGGCTTGCAAATGCGCTAAACCGCTACCAGAAACTTGTGGATTCGGATCTTGCATCGCCGCGATAACTTTACTAATGCCTGCATTTACAATGGCCTGAGCGCAAGGCGGGGTGCGGCCTGCGTGGCTGCAAGGTTCTAGTGTGACATATAAAGTTGCGCCATTTGCTGTGTCGCCCGCTTGCTTTAGCGCGAACACTTCAGCATGTGGCTCGCCTGCCTTTAGATGTGCGCCTTCGCCTATAATTTTGCCATTTTTTACAACCACACAACCTACACGCGGATTTGGCATTGTCGTCAACATACCCTGCTCCGCCAGTTGCAAAGCGCGTGTCATGTATAAATGGTCGTTAGCGGTAAATGCCATGTGGCCAGTGAATTATGAATTGCTATAAGTCGCGCGTTTATAAGTCACGAATGACGTCATGGAAATCATCGACATCAGAAAAACTGCGATATACCGATGCAAAACGAATATAAGCCACTTTATCCATCACTTTCAGTTCTTGCATTACACTTTCGCCTAATTCGCGCGCAGGGATTTCGCGCTCACCTAAACTCAACATTTTTTGCACAATATGATCCAACGCACGGTCAACGTATTCAGTTGGCACCGGGCGTTTGTGTAAGGCACGCGTGAATGAAAGGCGCAATTTATCGCGACTAAACTCCTCGCGCGTGCCATTGGTTTTAACCACTTGCGGCATGTGCAAATCGGCCGTTTCGTAAGTCGTAAAGCGTTTATCGCACTTGCCACATTTGCGACGGCGGCGAATAGAATCGCCCTCATCATTCACTCTAGAATCAATGACTTGGGTGTCGGCATCACCACAAAATGGGCATTTCAAAGCGACTATGCTCCGTAAACAGGAAAACGCGCCGTTAGCGCATGTGCTTTATCTTTGGTCGCTGCAATCACTGCTTCATCAGTTGGGTTATCCAATACATCAGCAATTAAATTCGCGACCAATTTTGCCTCTTCTTCTTTAAAGCCACGCGTCGTAATGGCTGGCGAGCCAATACGGATGCCAGAGGTCACAAATGGGCTTTCTGGATCGTTTGGAATCGCATTTTTATTCACCGTAATATGTGCCAGACCAAGTGCAGCATCGGCAGCTTTACCTGTTAAACCTTTTGGACGTAAATCGACCATAAACATGTGCGACTCGGTACGACCAGAAATAATGCGTAAGCCGCGCATGGTCAAAGTTTCTGCCAATACCACGGCATTTTTGAGTACTTGGTTTTGATAGGTTTTAAATTCGGGTTGCGACGCCTCTAAAAACGCCGTCGCTTTGGCAGCTATCACATGCATCAACGGGCCGCCCTGCAAGGCAGGAAACACGGTCGAATTGAGTTGTTTTTCAAACTCGGCTTTGGCCAAAATAATACCACCACGTGGGCCGCGCAAGGTTTTGTGCGTAGTCGATGTCACAAAATCGGCGTGCGGCACTGGGTTGGGGTAAACGCCTGCAGCAATCAAGCCAGAATAATGTGCCATATCAACCATAAAATACGCACCTACTTTTTTGGCGATTTCACTCATGCGCGCCCAGTCAAAACGTAATGCATACGCTGAAGCCCCGCCGATTAATAGCTTTGGCTTGGTTTCTGTCGCAATACGCTCCATCTCATCATAATCAATTTCTTCTTTGTCGTTCAAACCATAGGCCACAATATTGAACAATTTGCCCGATAAATTAGCAGGTGAACCGTGAGTTAAATGACCGCCATGGCCAAGGTTCATCCCCATCACCGTATCGCCTGGTTTTAAAATAGAAAAATACACGGCCTGATTAGCTTGCGAGCCAGAATGAGGTTGTACGTTTACGTACTCTGCACCGTATAAAGCCTTCAAACGATCTATGGCCAATTGTTCAACTTGATCCACATACTCGCAGCCGCCATAAAAACGCTTACCTGGGTAGCCTTCAGCATATTTATTAGTAAGTTGTGAGCCTTGCGCCTCCATCACTGCTGGGCTGGTGTAATTCTCAGAAGCAATCAGCTCAATATGCTGATGTTGGCGCACAACTTCAGCGTCAATCATGCTTGCGAGTGCAGGGTCGGCGGTATGTAGATTATTTGACTTACTAAACATAGCGAGGGTCTTTCCTATAAAAGTGTTGTTAACGCAATACTTTAGAAGAGATTAATAGCGTAATGAAGGGGCTATTTTATCATGTCGAATTGCATATTAAACCTTACATGCGACAAATAGATGCCTAAAATAGACAATTGAACGATCCCTTCTAAAACACTTCTGAGTAATATTCCATTGCACCAAATTGGTTCATTTGGCACTACTTACATGCATGAAAATGCTGACATAAGTAAACACTAAAAATTAACCCATTGTATTTATTGAATAAAATACTTGGCACGCAGATTGCTAATACTTAATTACTCTATTTCTCCAAAGTTCTTCCCACTCGCCCAGCCTCGCGCTGGGCTTTTTTTTACCAACTTACTCAACTATCTTTTGGCTCGCGTTATAATCACATCATTAACGTAATGAGACCAGCACAATGAAGTGGACTGACAGTCAACAAATAGCAGAAGCGTTGTTTGATATACACCCGGATATTGATCCAAAAACCATTCGCTTTACCGATTTAATGGCTTGGGTGATGGCACTAAAAGGCTTTAACGACGCACCTGAGCACTGTGGTGAAAAAATATTAGAAGCGATTCAATTAGCCTGGATTGACGAAGCGGACTAAGGAAAATTAAATAGTCATGTTCGTAGCCTTATTTTTATTGTTTCTAAAACACTTCATTTGCGATTTTCCGTTACAAGCAAACCCATGGATATACCGTAACAAGGGTACTTACATGCACCCGGGCGGCATTGTGCATGCAGGCCTACATGCGTTAGGTACGTTGCTAGTGCTCGCGCCGTTTATTGGCAGCATATCTATTATGTATGCTGCTATTGATATGCTAGTACATTACCATATCGATTGGGCAAAAATGAATATAAGCAAGCGTTATGACCTGCAACCTAATAACAGCGAGCGTTTTTGGATATTACTCGGTTTCGACCAATGGCTGCACCATGTTACTTATTTTATTATTGTTTATTTCGCATTCAACTTAAATCTATAAAAATTATGCAATCACCAAAAACTATTACCATCCCCAAAGAAATTTTCAAAGCCTATGATATCCGTGGCATTGTAGGTAAAACCTTAACGACTGAAATTGTTGAGTTGATTGGTCGCGCGCTAGGAAGTGAGGCCAGACAACGCTCACAAACAGAAATTTGTATTGGCTATGATGGCCGGTTATCTGGACCAGAGCTGGCCGAAGCGCTTTCGCAAGGCATACGCAATACCGGCGTGAACGTGGTGAATTTGGGTATGGTCGCCACACCAATGGTGTATTTTGCTACGCACCATTTGGGCAATAATTGTGGCGTAATGGTCACTGGCAGTCACAATCCGCCTGATTACAACGGCCTAAAGATGGTGCTGGCGGGCGAAACGCTCTCTAACGAAAGCATTCAAAGTTTACGTCATCGTATTGAATACAACCGTTATACCTATGGCGATGGGTTAGAGCGCAGCTATGATATTGCACCTAACTATATTGCGAAGATTAAGGCCGATATTAATCTGGCGAGGCCACTGCAAGTGGCGGTAGATTGTGGAAACGGTGTCGCTGGCGCCTTTGCCAAACAACTCTACAACGCCATTGGCTGTCGTGTTGATGAACTATTTTGCGAGGTAGATGGGCATTTTCCGAATCATCATCCCGATCCATCCGTGCCTGAAAATTTAAAAGATTTAATTGAAGCACTTAAAATTACTCGTGCAGAAATTGGTTTGGCGTTTGACGGCGATGGCGACAGGCTGGGAGTGGTCACCAAAGAAGGCAACATTATTTATCCTGATCGCCAACTCATGCTGTTTGCAGAAAACGTACTAAAGAGCAACAAAGGTGCCAATATTATTTTCGATGTGAAATCCACACGCAGCCTAGATCCATGGATACGCGAGCTTGGTGGCAATCCGATTATGTGGAAAACCGGCCATTCATTAGTGAAAGCTAAAATTAAAGAAACCAACGCCGCCCTAGCTGGTGAGATGAGCGGCCATGTTTTTTTTAACGATAACGATATCAACGGCAACAAGCGCTGGTATGGCTTTGACGATGGTTTGTATGCTGGCGCACGCTTACTGGAAATTTTGAGCTACTATGGCAATCCATCTGAAGTGCTCAACAGCTTGCCCAACAGCATCAGCACGCCCGAGCAGCATATTCAGATGAAAGAAGGCGAACCGCATCGATTGATTGCTCGTCTACAAAACCAACCTAACCTATTAGCAAAATTTGCGGATGCAACGAATATTGTTACTATTGATGGCTTACGCGTGGAGTATGAGGATGGCTTTGGTTTAATGCGCCCATCTAATACCACGCCCGTGATTGTGTTGCGCTTTGAGGCTAATAACGAAGCGGCGCTCAAGCGCATTCAAGCACAATTTCGAGATATAATTTGGGAAGCTGCACCCCATTTAGCGTTACCCTTTTAATTTAAATGTCGCGAAACTCAATTATTTTTGCCTTCGTTTGGCTGAGTTTGGCGTTGGGCATTTTCGTTTTAGTCGATAACATTCAAAACCCCAATAAAGCCTATCGCCTTGGTGATAACGCTAGCAGCGTCACCTTAAAGCGCGGCCTAGACGGCCACTACCGCGCCGAAGCACTGATTAACAACCAAAAAGTAGATGTACTAATCGATACTGGTGCTACGGGCGTCGCAATCTCGCAAGCGGTAGCTGACAAGCTTGGATTAAAGAGCATCGATGCTATTCGCACCAACACCGCCAACGGCGATAGCGTGGGTTATATGGTGCGGCTAAATTCAGTCAAGGTAGGTGGTGTTGAAGCTAAAAATGTTTCTGCAATGATAGCGCCAGGACTGGATGGCGACGTGTTGCTTGGTATGAGTTACCTAGGACGAATGGACGTGCGATTATTCAAAGGCCAAATGACCATTAAACAGGTTGAAAATTAATCAGGTAATAACGGTTGGCTTATCGCACCCTGTACGTTGTTTTAACTGAGAAATCTTAAGCGCAATCTCTATCATTTCGGCTAAAGCGACTTGCGCATCTAAATGATGCTTGCTTACATCTGGTTCATACGCCTCTAAATAAATACGTAAGGTCGCACCCTCTGTTCCCGTGCCAGAAAGCCTAAACACAATGCGAGAACCACATGCAAATAAAATACGAATGCCCTGCCCCGTGCTAATAGAGCCATCAATCGGATCGGTGTAACTAAAATCATCACAGGTCTTAACGGTGTATTTACCAAAAGTTTGATTCGGTAAAGAATCAAACTGTGCTTTAATGTGTTGTAGCACGCCAGACGCCGCTTCTGTTGGTATCGCCTCGTAATCATGACGGGAATAAACATTGCGGCCATATTCCGCCCAATGCGCTTTAACAATGGCTTCGGTACTCATTTTTTTAGCGGCGATAATATTCAACCAGCATAGCACCGCCCAAAGTCCATCTTTCTCGCGTACGTGGTTGCTGCCTGTGCCAAAACTTTCTTCGCCGCATAAAGTGACTTTATCTGCATCCATCAAGTTGCCAAAAAACTTCCAACCCGTTGGTGTTTCATAACACGGGATATTCAATTTTTTAGCGACTCTATCTACCGCGCCGCTGGTGGGCATGCTGCGCGCAACCCCTGCCAATCCTTGTTGATAGGCTGGTATTAATTTTGCATTGGCAGCGATAATCGCCAAGCTATCGGAAGGCGTGACAAAAAAATGATTACCTAAAATCATATTGCGGTCACCATCACCATCGGAAGCCGCACCAAAATCTGGCGCATTGGCTTGATATAACTGCTCTACAAGCTCATGCGCATAAGTAAGATTGGGGTCTGGGTGACCACCACCAAAAGTCTCACTGACTTCGCAATTCATCAAACTATTTTCTGGCGCAGTTAAGCGGTTAACAAAAATCTCCTTCGCATAAGGCCCAGTCACGGCATGCATGGCATCAAATTTCATACTAAAGCCTGTTTCAAACAGCGCTTTAATCGCATTAAAATCAAACATACTCATCATTAAATCTGCATAGTCAGCCACAGGGTCTATCACCTGCACACTAAAACCATCAAAATTAGTTTCGCCTAATTGATCAATATTCACATCGGAAAAATCAGCAACTTTGTAGTCACTAATTGTTTTACTTTTAGCAAAAATTGCTTCAGTGATTTTCTCTGGCGCGGGTCCGCCATTAGCGGTGTTGTACTTAATGCCAAAATCTTCATCTGGCCCTGCAGGGTTGTGGCTTGCCGATAAAATAATGCCGCCCAAAGTTTGATATTTGCGGATGATATGCGAGGCAGCTGGCGTAGATAAAATGCCACCCTGCCCAACGATTACCTTAGTAAAACCATTGGCAACAGCCATTTTAATAATAACTTGAATCGCCACTCGATTATAAAACCTTCCGTCACCACCTAAGGTCAAGGTTGAATTAGGCGGGATAGTGACGGAATCAAAAATACTTTGTACGAAATTCTCTAAATAGTGCGGCGGCTGAAAAACCTTAACTTTTTTACGTAAGCCAGAAGTGCCAGGTTTTTGATCTAAAAAAGCCTGCGTTTTTACTGTGAATATTTCCGTCACTTTTTGTTATTCCTGAATAATGAATCAGCATAAATCAAGCTTGCAATACCTACAACAATAGAATTAAAGCGAAACCTTATCGCAGCTTGTGTTTAGGCCTTTAGGCAATTTTAGACCATAATTTAACATTAAAATAAATTCTTTATCTTTAGCAAGTGATTCTGGGTTGTCTTCGCATGCTTGCTGATTGCCTGCTGAGTCAGACCCTGCAGCCGTAAATCCCACATTTAAAACAAACAATTGCTGATTTGTGTAATTACCCAACGATGGATTTAAATCCACTAAACCCGCAGCATTACGTGGGTTGCTACCACCGCCATTACTAACCACTGGTGCGGCAAGAATAGTAAAGTTATTGCCAAAATAGCTTAGGTTATAGTTACTCCCTGCAACCAAACTGCCTTGATTAATAGCATAGTTACCCACCGCTTCGCCAGCAATACGGTCTAACGCACCTGAGAGCGTGTCACCAAAGACCAAGCCAAGCCCACCAACCGTATAAGTAAAGGGCGATGGATCTACATTTCCAACCACTTTATTTTGCGCTGCGTTGGCAGTAACGGAAATTGCACGCTGGTTGATAGTGCCCAATGCACTCGCATTGCTTACCGTATAGTTATTACCGCCATTGCCGTCGTTTAAGGTAAAGCCTGTTACGTTGAGTGTGCTGCCGTTAATGCCGAGTGCGTTCTTGCTGGCGAAGGCCTGTACCGCACCAGTAACGGTGTCAGTGCCAAACAGTGACCCAACGCTTACGATGCCCGCTGAGGTGGTGCTACCGTCATAGGTCTTGGTGTCGGTCACTGCGTTGATGGCGAGGGTGGCTTTGTTGATAGTGCCAGTGTGCGTGCCACCTATGAGTGTGTAATTTGAAGCCAATCCTGTACCATTGACCAATGCCAATGTGCCAGTAGTAAGCGTTTGTGCAGTACCCGCATTAACACTAGCAACTGAGCCTGCGCCTGAGAGATTAAGGATTTGGCTTAGCACGCCATTTATCGTACCAAATGTACTTGCCGCAAAACTTGTCGTCCCGTTATAAGTACGGGTGCCGCTTAAATTAATCACGGCAGGATTTACCGCCATATTCCCTGCAATGTAATTAATCGTGTAGTTGCTGGCATTAAATGAACCTCCTATAGCTGCACTGGGAGTAATAGCATAATTGGCAACGTTGGCAGTATTAACTGCGCCAGCACTTGCAAGGGATACAGAACCGATAGTTTCGCCATTTTGCAATACGCTATTGGTAAACTCTGTCCCCGTAAAGGTAAAAGTATTGCCGTAAGTTTTAGTTTGATTATTCGCTGTAATAGTGAGTGCCGCTGGGTTCACAGTAAGCAATCCAGTCGAATTTTTAGTAAGCGTGTAACCAGTAGTTGCTGTAATTGGCAAGACACTAATCGCATAACTTCCTACATTGGCTGTTACTGGTGAGCCTGTTGAAGTTGCTGAACCTGTCAGCGTATTTGCTTGCGTATCTTGTGTAAACACGTTGCCAAATGTTGCTGCGTTAATAAACCCCGTGGCAGTATATGAATTAGCCACAATTGGCGCACCATCTTGGCCGTAGGTTTTACTTTGATTATTAGAAGTGACAGTTAAAGTTGGGCTATTGGCAAACACATACCGATTACCAGTTTGTGTGACTACAGCTGGATAAGCTGTGCCCCATACCGCTTGATTGCCACTATTTAAACCACCAAATGTGTTACCAGTGTGTGTATTGGCATATACCAACCAACGGCCACTGGCAGATAACGCCGACACCCCTGCTGTGTTAATAAAATTGACACCTGCTAAGGTAATATCGCCACCTGTCGTAACAATATTATTAGCAACAGTGACATTGCCACCCGCTTGCACGGTTAAATTACCTGTTAAATTTGATATGCCATTGCCTATGGTAATGGAGTTGATATCCCGCAAACTTACATTTTTAGCACCGTTAATATTTACCGTAGAGAAATCATTGCTACCATTACTGGCAATAACATCACCAGCGCCTACGATTCCCAAATTGCCAGCTGTCGCTGTAACCGCGCCACTCAAAGTGAGTACTGATATACCGGAAGTCGTGCCGATGCTGCTAGCGCTTGCGACATTAACTGCTCCACCTAACACAGCTGCGCCTGTGCCTGTAAGCGCACCCGTAGCGCCAACGCCAGTGCCATTGATGGTAATTAGCTCAGCCGCTAGTGTTATGTTATTCACATTTAAAGCCGCGCCTGATGCCACCGTCGTGCCAGCACTAGTGGCTCCTAATGCGTTGGCGCTTGCTGCGGACAAGGTACCAGCTTGCACGTTGGTTACCCCAGTATAAGTATTGTTGCCTGAGAGCGTTAATGTGCCTGTGCCCGCTTTATTAAACGCTCCACCTGCAACAGCACTACTGATCACTCCTGAAAAGGTTGTCGATGTGTTATTTCCGCCAGAAGTTAAGGTTGCTGTGCCCATAGCAATATTACCCGCCCCACTAATTGAGCCAACGATTTCTGATGTGTTATTTAAATCTAGTGTTGCCCCAGATGAAATATTCACTGCGCTCAAATTTGGAATTGCCGCACTATCTAATAACGTACCAGCTTTAATGTTGGTAGCGCCTGTGTAGGTATTTGCGCCAGAAAAAGTAAACACGCCAGCGCCATTTTTTTCAACCACGCCTGAGCCACTAATGATGCCGCCATAGGTATGCGCGTTTGAGCGATTAAAAACAACTGTTGCGTTATCAACAATACCGCCTATATTTACAATAGATCCTGTTGCGCCGCCTCCGCCAATATCCAACACTCCTGCATTAACCGTAGTTGCGCCTGTGTAAGTGTTTGCGCCCGTTAACACTAGCGTGCCTGCTCCTGATTTATTTAGCGTGGTACCAGTGCCTTGAATGATGCCGCTTATGGTGAGCGTATCGGCTAGGTTCATATTCACCGCACCATTAGTATTTGCATTAATAGAGGTAATGCTGGACGCTGCTGCACCAGTAGTCGTGACATTCACATTGCCGCCCACTACGCCAATACCTGTGCCTGCAGCAGTGTTAATTGCCGTTGATGCCACGCTGCTGCCACTTAAAGTTACACTGCCTGCAGTGCCACCAGCACCTGTGCCAGTGGCGTTGCCAGTGCTTGCTGTAATTGCCGCTGTAGTTAACGTACCTGTGCCAGCAATAGACACCACACCCGCGTTACCACCTGCTTGATTAATACCTAGCCCTGCCCCACCACTTGCTGTAATTGCACCAGTAATTGTGCGATTTACTCCAGCCACATTCACGTTACCTGCGTTGCGCCCTGAGCGCGTGCCTGTTGATGTACCGCCGCTGGTATTAACCGCGCCAGTAACAGTTATCGTGTTATTGCCTGTCAACGTGACATTGCCGCCATGCCCATCGGCTTGACCACTGGTATCTATCGCACCAGTATTAATTGTACCGGCCGTAGAAGTATTATTTACCGCAACAAAACCTTGTACGCTATTTGCGCCCGTGCCAATACCCGCACCTGTTCTTGCGCTAAGCGCAGCGGTGGTAATGTTGCCTGTATTGGTTGAAATATTGATTGAACCTGCATTGCCACCTGCCGCATTTGTAGCAACACCATTACCCCCATTGGTCGTCATCGCGCCATTAGCGGTAACACCATTGGTGGAAGTGATTTGTATCGCAGCGCCATGACCTCCAGCCTGATCAGTACCATTGCCTGCACCGCCACTGGCGGTAATTGTGCCCGTGCCAAGATTGATGCCGCCGCCATTGATAGTAACAGTACCGGCATTGCGGCCAGCGCTGTTGATGCCTGCACCGCCAGAGGTAATGATGTTGCTATTGGTGGTAGAAACTACACCTAATGCACTCAATAAAACATTGCCGCCCTGGCTTTTATTGGCACCAGCAGTAGTCACAGCGGTAGTAGTTAAAGTACCACCAGCTGCAGCATTGTTAACGGTGATGAAACCTTGCGTACCGCCAGTGCCAGTACCTAGCGCTGCGCCTGCTTGAGCATTGAGTGTAGTTGTTAAAATGTTACCTGTGCCACTGTTTGCAATAGTGATACTGCCTGTATTACCACCATTAGCGTTGGTACCTACTGCTGCACCTCCGTTAGCAGCGATTGCTGTGGTGGTAACGCCATTGACTCCAGTCACTGAGATAACGCCGCCATTACCCCCAGCTTGGTCGCCCGCTAAAGTACCGTTGGTACCACTTGCAGCAATAGTGCTAGCGGTGATCGTATTACCTGCATTCAGCGTGACATTACCAGCATTACGCCCTGAAGTACCTGTATTGGCTGTGCCACCACTTGTGACAATAGCGCCCACCCCAAGTGTACCGCTGCTTGTTGTCACATTAATATTGCCACCATTGCCATTGGCGTTGCCGCTGGTAGTGAGGGCGCCTAGACTAACGTTGCCTGCCACAGCAATATTTGTGATCGAGATCGTTTTAGCTAAGCCACCTGCGCCAGTGCCAGTTGCGGCGCCAGTACGAGATGTTAAGGCACCAGTAGCGATGTTGCCAGAATTGGTTGATAACGTAATGTTGCCTGCATTGCCTCCCGCAGCATTGCCTGCGCCAGCCGCTCCGCCTACTGCATTGATGGCGGCAGTTTGCAGCGCACCCGCAGCTGTAATTGTCACATTTCCCGCGTTGCCGCCTGCAGTCGCTGCAGCACCAGCTCCACCATTTGCAGTGATAGCACCAAGCAGATTGACTACACCTGTTGAGTTAACCAAGATATTGCCGCCATTTAGATTTGCCGCCCCAGTTGAAGTAATGGTACTTGTAGCGGTGCCAGTGATGTTGAGGCCAGATAAAGTAATACCACCTGCACGTGAAGTTAATGTTCCCGCCGCGGCTAGCGCTAGTGTGCCACCGCCGATATTATCGGCGTTAGCTGTCAGATTAATCGAACCAGTGCCGCTTGTAGTAACAGCGGCATTAACATTGATATTATTATTAGCTTGCAGAACCAAGCTGTTGTTTGCATTCATGGTGAGCGTATTGGCAATGGTAATGTCATTGGTGGCTTGGAAAAATGCTTCCGAGAAACCAATAATATCGGCAATTTCAACGGTGGTCGTACCCGCCACTGGCACGTTGGTTGGTGCTGTGGCAAAGGCGATATCTGGTGTGCCATTTGGGTTGTTGGCGGGTGCTGCTTGCACCGTAGTATTCAAAATA